>JAAZXX010000127.1:0-6031 GCA_014239995.1 Verrucomicrobiia bacterium | reverse complement strand
AGCGTCTCAAGATACGGGCGGTCAAGCTCTCAACGATCTCCAATGCGCGTGGTAATCCAGGAGAAATACTCCAATCAGACAAGGATGGCTTGAAGGTTTTGACGGGTGATGGAGTGCTGGAAATTATCGAGATTCAACGTCAGGGAGGGAGGGCAATGCCTGCTTCAGCGTTCCTTTCCGGGAGCCCCATCCGGGTAGGCAGCCTGTTAGGCCAGGGGTAATTTCCTTCCAAAACGTATCCTCAGATGGGCTTCAGCGAACAGGAAAGAAAGAGGCACAAAAGCCAGTATTCCAGTTGATTCTTTTTTTTTCTCTTGTCAAACTTGCCCTGAGTGGTAATTTCGCCCGTCTTATTTATGAAAAACAACATTCATCCGGAAAGTTACAGGCCGGTGGTTTTTAAGGACACGACTTCAGGATTCACTTTCCTGAGTCGCTCCTGTGCACGTACGACACAAACGATCAAATGGGAGGATGGTCAAGAATATCCTCTGGTTGCTCTTGGTATCAGTAGTGCATCGCATCCTTTTTACACAGGGCAGCAAATGTTCGTGGACACAGCTGGTCGTGTTGATAAGTTTCAGCAGCGTTTGGCCAAGACGAAACAAGCTCAGGAAAAGGCGGCTTCTTTCAAAAAGCGTAAACGATAAGCTTCGTTTTTCCCGCCCGCATGTGATCCTCAAATGAGGACCCCCTGCGGGCTTTTTCTATTTTCCCATGGACTTGCATGCATTCATCGACCGATTTCAAAAACGGCTTGCAGAAGTTGAAGCGGCCTTGGGGGATCCTTCGGTTTTCAACGACCAGAAAAAATCCCAGGAAATGTCCAGAGAATACAATCGTCTCAAGGCATTGGCGAATCTTGGTGAACAATACCAGAGTGTCGAGACTGAGATGCGCGAGAATGAGGGCCTAATCGCCTCAGAGCCTGCCGACTCTGATATCGCCCAGCTCGCCAAGGAAGACCAGGAATCGCTCAAGCATCAGTTTGAGGAATTGAACTCGAAATTGCAGATCGGAATTGTTCCGCCCGACGCCACAGACAGCCGTGATACCATTGTTGAAATTCGTGCCGGTGCAGGAGGGTCTGAATCCGCACTCTTCGCGGCAGACCTTTTCCGTATGCTGCATCGTTATGCCGAACTCAGACACTGGAAACTGGAGGTGATGGATAGTAGCCCATCTGACCTGGGTGGTTTTAAGGAAATCATTTTCAGCATCAAGGGAGAAGATGTCTTCAAGCGCTTGAAATATGAGAGTGGAGTGCATCGGGTGCAGCGTGTTCCGGCAACTGAGACCCAAGGCCGTGTGCACACCAGTACTTGCACGGTTGCAGTCCTCCCAGAGGCCGAAGAGGTTGATGTGGAGATCAAACCTGATGATATTGAGGTGTCCGTATGCCGTGCCTCAGGCCCTGGTGGTCAAGGTGTTAATACCACTGATTCAGCTGTTCAAATCCAGCACAGGGAAAGTGGTTTGATTGTACGCTGTGCCGATGGTCGCTCGCAGCAGCAAAACAAAATACAGGCCATGACCGTTCTGAGGTCCAGACTCCTTGAGCGTAAAATAGCCGATGAACATGCCAAGTATGCCGCCCAGCGCAAAGCTCAGGTTGGAACGGGTGAGCGCAATGAACGTATCCGCACTTACAATTTTCCTCAAAACAGGGTCACCGATCATCGTATTGAGTTGACTCTTTACAGCCTGCCTTCCCTCATCGAAGGCGACATGGATAGTGTGATTGAGCCTCTCATGCATCATGATCTTCAATCTAAACTCAAGGAAATGCATCAGTGAGTTCAGGTTTTGAAGGTTTAATCTTTGACTGTGATGGTACTCTTATCGACTCCATGCCGGTGCATTGGCACGCCTGGAGCGCCGTGACTCGACGTCATGGACTTGTATTCACTGAAGATCGATTCTATGCCCTGGGTGGTGTGCCCGCAGGACACATCCTGCAAATGCTCTGCCAGGAACAGGGAGTCGAGGTGGACGTAAACGCTGTTGCTGAAGAAAAGGAACAGTCCTTTTTGTCCTACGTTGATAAGGTGAAGCCCATCGAGCCTGTTGTGGCTATCGTGCGGGAATGGCAGGGTCGCGTGCCCATGGCAGTCGCCACGGGTGGTATCCGCCCCATCATACCTGATATCCTGGAGCAATTGGACCTCTTACGTTTTTTCGAGACCGTTGTGACGAGCCAGGATGTCACACGACAAAAACCTGCTCCCGACATCTTTCTGGAAGCGGCCAGAAGAATTCGAGTGTCTCCTGCCAAATGTCGTGCTTTTGAAGATACTGATCTTGGCATGAAAGCCATTCAATCTGCGGGCATGGACGCGGTGGATGTGCGTTTGATGTGATGAATGTCACTGGCTTTCCACGGGTTCCGGTTTCTCTGTGTGCACCATTTCGCCGCTTTCTCCGCCAAAAGGTTTTTTCCACACGTAACGGAACATGACGGTTCGCAGTGCGGCAGTCAGAGGAATGGCGAGAACGCCGCCAATAATACCCCCCATCAGTGTCGTGCCAACCATGATGGCAATGATGACAGTTAATGGGTGCATCCCGACACGGTCTCCAATGATTTTTGGCGAGATAAAAAGCCCCTCGGCCAACTGTACGAGCGCGAAAATACCCAAGGTGAGTATTGGGTGCAGCCATCCATCTGCCTGTACAATGGAGATGGCCATGGCTGGAACGATGCTGAGCATCACGCCCAAATAAGGAACAATCCCCAGAACCCCCGCAATAAAACCCAGAAGGACGGCATATCGTAACTGGATGATGGAGAATCCGACTACCAGAAGGGTCCCTACACACATGGCTACCAGTACTTGACTTCGAAAAAAGACAATCAAGGCATCGTTGATGGACTTGAGTACGAAAACGATTTCTTCCTTGATCCATGAGTCATGGACCGGCAGGTAGCGGGTCCAGTTGTCTTTGATCCCGGATTTTTCGGAAAGAAAATAAAACACGTACACGGGTATAAGAGCAAAGCCTGCAAGCATGCCAAACATGGATGCTACATTTTCGATACGGGTGCGTGCCCATCTTCCGATGCTGCTGATCCCTGACCAGATTGCATCCACAAACTTGCTGATTTGATCGGCATTGAGGTCCAGGGAGGTCCCTTGGCGGGTATTGGTGTCGACTGTGGATGGATGATTCGACGGCACCGATACCGTAAGATCAGTGTCTGATGCCACAGGGGCGCTACGCTCCTCCAGCATCGGTGCGGTTTGCTTTCCATTGCTCAACCACGGGAAGTAGTCCTTGATGGACTCTGGGACATACTGCTCCAGTGAATGTGTTCTGCTGAATGCCTCGTATTTCTGCTTGATTTTTTCACCGTATTCCGGGACCGATTCGGCCAGCAATTTAGTGTCCTTGACCAATAAGGGAACAAACGTTGCAAAAAAGCCCGCTTGCAGAAGAATGGCCAACCCAAAAACACTGATAATGGCCCATGGGCGCTTGATTCCCTTCGTTTGAAGCCAATCTACAACCGGATCCAGCAGGTAGGCGATGATTCCAGCGACCGCCAGTGGTAGCAAAACCGAGGAAAGCTGGTTGGCCAACCAGCCGATACCTGCGAAAACGGCCCCGACAAGCCCCAGAATGACCGCAACAGCCAAGCCGGTTACCGCTGTCCAGAGAATCTTCGCCTGTTTTGGGCTTGGGCCTGGTAGTTGCATAAGTTCAGACACCGGATGTTCGATGTGCGCGCTTGGCGCGTCGTCCCAGCTTTCTGGACTTGGCACTGGCAGCCCTTACAGCGTTGATGACTGTGGCCCGCAGGGCACCCTTTTCAAGTTCGTGTATCCCGTCGATGGTCGTTCCCCCCGGGCTCGTCACCATATCCTTGAGTTGACCGGGGTGCATCCCTGTTTCAAGAACCATCTTGGCTGCTCCCAATACCGTTTGGGCCGCCAGGCGGGTCGCCAGTTCGCGTGGCAGTCCTGCTGCCACGCCTCCATCGCTGAGGGCCTCTATGAATTGATATCCATAGGCCGGTCCGCTGCCGCTCAAGCCTGTCACGCCATCCATCAGTCCTTCTGAAACTTCCTCAGCGATGCCTACGGCATCGAGCAGGGAGCGTGTGATCTGGGCGTCATGATCCAGGGCATGAGGACCCCGTGCGAAGGCGGACGCGGAGCTTCCCACCAGCGCCGGCGTATTGGGCATAACCCTGATGATACGTGCCTCGGCAGGGAGGTGAAGCGCCAATTGGTCTATCGAAACGCCTGCGACGATGGAAATCAGGCACTGCTCCTCCTTCCAGTGATTGCGGATTGACTGGAGCGCTTGCTCCACCATGTCAGGCTTGACTGCCAGGAAAAGAAAGCTGGAGCTTGATAAAACATCGATATTGTTTTCAGAGACTGACCCTCCAGTTGCCCCCTTGAATGCCTCGCGTGCCTGCGGATAGGGGTCGCTGGCTATCAGGTGGTTGGACTTGACCTTGTTCTGTTGAACAAATCCTCCAGCGAGTGATGTCGCCATCTTGCCTGCACCAATAAATCCTATTTTTAACGCATCATTCATATTAGCCACGTTTGATTGCACACCTGCGTCGTTCTTTGGAAGGGGATCATCCTCCCCAATCCACACGCTTCTTTTACTCTTCCCTGCCCCAGAAAGAAACACTAAAGTCTTTCCTTCCCCATGCGCAAGGGAACACCTTGATGCCTTAGGTGGCAACAATTTAGATGCTGCATTGACATCTGGCCATGGTTCAGTGCCGAGGGCTGCAAGAAGGATTGTTTGTAACGGTTTTTATAATTGTTTGTCTCCTGACATGTGTGCGTTGACAAGAGGTCCGCGATTATTGCAAGGTGTGGGTCCTCAATTTTGGGGCTTTCGAGTTAACTGATTAGGATTGTTGTGGCTGTAAAAGATGACTACTTAGTAGATACGCTGATTGACATGGGCCTTCTTAGCCCAGAACAAGTCGATGAAGCGCGTGGTGACGTGACCGATGACCTCGGCGTGTTGGATACCCTTGTTGCCAAGGGTGAGTTGATGGGGGAAAGCGTCACCATGGCAAAGGCCACGCAGGCCGGTGCGGAGATTATCGAGCTGGATGCGATTCAGCTCGCTGACGATGTCATCTCTGCCGTGCCGCGCAACGTGGTCAAGCGTTTCAATGCTGTTCCGGTCTATGTTTCGGATGATTCAGTCACCATGGCCATTGCCGATCCGACGGATCTCGAAACCATCGACGGCTTGCAGGTCGCTCTGGGTAAACAGGTGGAGGTGCGGGTTGCTGGTGAAAAGGAAATCCAGAATGCCATCAACCGGTATTATGGTGGACGCGCCAGCAAGGATGACTCCGTCAGTAAAATGATTCAGGACATCACTGAGGGTGAGGTTGAGATTGCTTCACTCGGGACACTGGAGGCGGACAGTGGAACCGCGGTTACCGCGGATGCTCCCATCATCAAGCTCGTCAATCAGTTGATCATTGATGCCTACCGCTCTCGTGCTTCGGATATTCATCTGGAGCCCATGCAGCATACTTTCCGGGTGCGATATCGCATTGACGGTGTGTGCCACGTTGTTAAGAGCCCTCCCAAAAGTCTTCAGCCCTCGGTGATTGCGCGTCTGAAGATTGAGTCCGATATGTCAATATCGGAAAAACGTATCCCCCAGGATGGTCGTATCCAGTGCGATGTCGGCGACAAAGTCATTGATTTGCGTGTTTCTGCCGTTCCTACCACGCATGGGGAGAGCATCGTCATGCGTATTCTGGACAAGGACGGTCTCAAGCTTGGACTTCCTCAATTGGGTTTCTTTACCGACGACCAGCAGATTTTCGAAAAACTGATCGGACTTCCTGATGGTATCTTGCTGGTCACCGGCCCGACTGGCTCTGGTAAAACAACCACCCTCTACTCCTGCCTGAACTTTATTAACCGACCTGATCGCAAGATCATCACGGTGGAGGACCCGGTGGAGTACGACATCCAGGGCATCGTCCAGATTCCGATCAACGAGGAGATCGGCGTGACCTACTCTGCCGTTCTGC
>JAAZXX010000126.1 GCA_014239995.1 Verrucomicrobiia bacterium | reverse complement strand
CCTTGTTGGGAGGGCGGTTTTTTTTTACCCCGTTACAAGCGCATCTTGACGCCGTCAACAGATCGACTGGATTGATCGATCTGAAGCATTTGATCGTGGGTCTCCACCTGTATGGAGACTTCAAAGCTGATGTATTTGCCTTTGCTGGATCGTGTTCCAGGCTGAAAGGCAATATCCGTCAGGCCGACCTTTGCAAGGGCTTTATTGAGATTTTTGTGTACATCGGTGAGATCCCTGCAAATAACCTTGAAGTGGCACTCTGCGGGAAAAAGCTGATTCAACTCCTCCTTTGTGAGTTCTGCCATGGTTTTGCTCTGGAATAGTTCAATTTTGTATAAAAAGTGGTTTTTTCCATATGGGAACGCGCTTTTTCATCTCATGAATCAACCACTGACTGGCTTCAAATGCCTCGGTTCGGTGAGGGGACATAATTTCTATCCATAGGGAGGATTCCGCGACGCATACCAAGCCAGTGCGGTGTACCACGCGGATGGAGGCAATGGGCCATCGGCTTTCGATTTCGTCTAGGATGAGGTTGAATTGATGTATGGCCATCGATTCAAAGGCTTCATATTCAATTCCCGTAATCTGCTTGCCATCCTCACCTTCCCGAACCAGACCCGAGAAGTAGTTGCTTGCTCCCATGCAGTCATTCTTCTCGCGGGAGGCCACCAGTGATGCCTCATCGATTGGTTTGCTTGTCAAAATGACCGAACGTTTCATGTCCATGGCACCTTAGGGTAAGATTGGTTTATCCCCCCTGTACGGGAGGGAAGAGAGAAATTTCATCACCTAACTGAAGTATGTAGTCGGGTGCAACATACTCCAAGCCCACTGCGGTGAGCGTTGACCTTTTCATCGGTTTCAGGTTAGGAAAACGTTGATGAATGGATTCAATGGCCTGCTCAAGCGTGGATGCCACATTCACTTCTATGACCGCCGAGGGGCACCCGGTCAGATCCTTGAAATAAGAGAAGAACGTCACTTTGATATCAATGGTTTCCTGATGCATAGGGGTCCGGATTCAATACTCCGATGAAGGGAAATTGACGGAATTTCAGGTCAAAGTCCAGACCGTAACCGATCACAAAACGATCAGGTATGATGAATCCCACATGATCTGCGTGAAAAGGAAACGGACGTGCTTGGGTTCCGTTTTTTTCCAGGCAGACGCAAGTGCGTATCGAGGCGGGTTGTTCCTCCTGGAGCCTTGAGGTTACTTGATGAAGGGTCTGGCCTGTGTCAAGGATATCGTCAAGGATAAGAAGATGCTTATCCTTGACGGGGCTTTGTATGTCATGCTTCCACGACAGCTCCCCGGGCAGGGTTTGGGATCCGTAGCTGGCCACCTTGATGAAGTCGAGTTCAAAGGGAAAGGTCCAGTGGCGGACAAGATCAGCTGTAAACAGGAATGCTCCCGATAGCAGGCTTAATACGAGCAGAGGCTCTTCACGGGGTCTGGATGCAGCGATTTCGTTGGCGAGTTGGGTGACCCGATCCTGCAAGACCGATGTGGGGATCAAGAGGCCCTCGAGGTGTTCAGATGCCCACGCCGCAGGCGGACGGGTGAGGGCGCTGTTTGTGAGGTCTGGTATGGATTCCCTTTTCATGTCACTGCTTTTCAAGGTATGGGTTCAACATCAAGGGACGCCTTCAAGGCATCAAACATGGCTGAACCACTTTCCTGGCTTGCGGGACGCTGAAATACATCGTCGACGACTTCAACGGATTCCGGTGGTAATTCCGACAGGAATACAGATGGTAGACATGTCACGGTAGCCCCATATTTTTTCCGATTGGCGCAATGACTGATCGTGAGGGTTTCCATCGCCCTTGTGATGGCGACATAAAAAAGGCGTCGTTCTTCATCAAGCGTTCCTTCCTCAATAGATCGTGTGTGCGGCAGCAGGCCCTGTTCCATCCCTACGATATGCACATTCGGAAACTCCAGACCCTTGCAACTGTGCATGGTGATGAGCGTCACGGCATCTGGTTGTTCATTCTCTTGATCAAATCGATCCTGGTCCAAAGCAATTTCCTCCAAAAAATGAATCAACCTGGCCTCAGCGGTGACCATTCCCATGCCCTGAGTGAGGGTGTCAATGGATGCAAGCAGTTCCATGGCGCTTTGAACCCTGTTGTCTGCCAGTTTTGGATCTTTTTCGGAATGTTGAAGGTCAACAAAATAACCCACCTCTTCTAACATGGACTTTGCCCATGCTCCAACTTCCCCTGCATCTTCGTTGACGAGATGACGTTGCCCTGTTTCCAGGAAGCTTAAAAAAGACTGTATGCTACGACGTGCAGCGGTGTGAAATGCCTCCTGTACATCGGAATGCTTCATGACGGCATGGACGGATGTTTGGCGTTGCTGACTCGTCTGGAGCAGGCTATGCATCGTTTTGGCACTGAGACCGCGTGCTGGCACATTGGCGATTCTCAACAGGCTGATATCATCGTCAGGATTAAGCAACACCTTCAGGTAGGCGAGCACATCCTTGACCTCGCGTCGGTCGAAGTAGCTTTGGCTCCCCACCAAACGGTAGCGTACCTTGCTGCTCCGCAGGGCGGTTTCGA
The DNA here is from genome assembly GCA_014239995.1 of Verrucomicrobiia bacterium. GTDB lineage: Bacteria > Verrucomicrobiota > Verrucomicrobiia > Limisphaerales > AAA164-E04 > AAA164-E04. Next base: position 5,914 of record JAAZXX010000126.1, on the reverse strand, counting down.
GTGGCCTTGCCTGCAGGTTGGTTCGAAACAGTATCGCTTGCTCTTTCCATGGAATGTGGGAACTCATCCTCTGGATTTCCAATTCCTCAACAACAGCAGTGGCCTCGTCATCGTCTGATTCAAAGTGCATCAAGCGAATGAGTCCCCCCATTCCCTTTTGTGACCAAAGTGTTTTTTTCCGGCGAAGGGGATTATTGCAGATCACGGCGTTTGCAGCATTTAGAATCACCGAAGTCGAGCGATAATTCTGCTCTAGTTTGACGACTTTCACTTCGGGAAAATGCTCCTCGAGGTTCAGCAGATTGCTGACCTCGGCGCCGCGCCATCCATAGATGCTTTGGTCATCATCACCCACGACACAGAGGTTTCGATGTGCAGATGTCAGGGCATGGACGAGTTGAAACTGTTTTCCGTTGGTGTCCTGGTATTCATCCACCATGACATATCGATACAGGTCTCTGCAGGATGTCAGCACCTCGGCATGATGTTCGAAGAGCTTCAATGTCAGAAGAATGAGGTCATCGAAGTCAACGGCATTGCATGCCTTGAGTGCCGCCTCATAGCGACTCAGCAACCTCTCAGCCAAACGCATGGTGGCTGTGTCCAGTCCCAACGTTTCCAGTGAGGAGGCATTGCGTAAGCGACTGATAAAGTGCAACCATTCGGCTGGTTTGATCTTGATGTTGCTTTTGCTCCAGTCACTGGTCAGTTTTCTGATGACACCCAGTTGGTCGGATTGGTCATAGATGACAAAATTGCGTTTGTATCCAAGTTTATCAATGTAGCGCCGCAATACCCTGACGCAAAAGGAGTGAAAGGTACAGATCGTCGGGTTTGAGGGATACTTGCCTGATTGTTGCGCTGCAGGTTTCTTTTTGGGTAGCAGGGCTCGGACTCGGCCCTGCATTTCTCTTGCCGCTTTGTTTGTGAAAGTGACGGCAAGGATGTTGTGAGGCAGCACGCCTTTCTTGACGAGGTAGGCAATGCGATGCGTGATGACGCCGGTTTTTCCCGTGCCTGCACCCGCAAGAATGAGGAGCGGTCCGTGTGTGGTTTTGACCGCCTTAAGTTGTTCAGGATTAAGTTTTTGCAGCCACATAGGTCCTGATGCGTGTCTGGTGGCTGCAATGCTTTTGGTGCCAGTGCATGTCTTCAGGATTGAAAAACCTTGAGAGGTTGAACCCCGATGGTTCCCCTCAGGAACTTTAAGTAGGACGCATGTGCGACTTCCTGGCGGGTTGCTTCTGCTTCTGCCAAACGGTCGCTGATCTGCAATCGAACCGCTTCTTCTTTGTATCCTTTTTTCGCCAGGAAATTATTCAGGTATTGGATGTGCTTATCCCAAAGCTGCATGTCTTGCCGCTGTTTTGCAGAGAGCCTGTCGAGATACCAATCACTTTTTTGCAGGTATTCCAGGGTAAAGAGTTCCCGGATTTCAGGATCGGCCAGGGATTTTCCATCGTGCGACCCATGGACCATGATGTTCAGCAGTGCTTTCAGGGGAGGGCAGGCCGCCTGGATGCTATGATCCTCAAAATACATTTGCCCGACTCGGGCTTGAGTGGCAACAATATTACTCAAACCATCGGTGAAGGTATCCAGGCCCTGTTTTTCTGGTTGCAGCATGTCGTCACTGAAGACCGCATGTGGGTGGTTGAAAACCCGTCCAAAGAAATCGCGGACAAACTTGTGGTTGATCCGATACCCAAGACGGCTGAAAGGCAGCATTTTTCCTTTGTGCTCCACATCCTCACATTTTTCAAGGTAACCATTATCCATCAGGTAGGATGCGCTGCGTTCCTCATCCTTCATTCGGCACCAGACCTCCGGGATGAGCATGCTGACATCATGGGCTACTTTCACCTTGGGACCGATGTAACCAGCTGCCGTCACAAATCCATCGTGTCCTGTAAGGATCATGGATACCAGGGCATTGTTGAGGTCGATCACGGGCGGCAATGCATTGAAAGGCCCCTTGGTAAGGGCTCCCTCCGATCCCGCCCCAGTCGTTGAGGGTGACTTGCCTGTCATGCTGCAGATGTATTCCATGAAAAGTTCCGGCAAGTCCATGTAATGAATTGGGTTGTAGACGGCCAGGGGAGGAATATTGGCACCCACATCTGCTGGGTTGTTGCGGCGGCCCGGAACGATGGCATCCACCATCTGATATAACGGGTTTGAAGATCCTAATTTGCGATGGAGGCGCATGGAGATTTCCTCCAGGTAACGCGTTCTTTCGTGAATGAGGTCTGGTCGGACCTGGAGATATCTTGGATTTTTCGACGGTTTACCATCCACGATGCGGGGATGTGCGCTGCTGACAAAAAAACGTGGTCGAATGGACGCTCCGGCCTTCTTTACCAACTCCTGCATGGGTGAGGTGTATTGGTGAAAACCGATGGCATCTTCGATGATTTCATCCGCATCTGATGTTTCAAGAGGTTCGAAATTGGAAATGAAATTACCAGGCTGAGATAAATCAGACTCTGCCTGCTTATCGTATCCACGGATGATGGCGTCATCAGGTCTCTGGAAAAAACGATATTCACAGTTTTCAATAAATTTAACGGAGCCTTCAGCACGCGTGGGAAAGGTACCTTCGAGATCCTTTGTCGAAACCACCACACTTGCGGTGATGTCGTCTTCAAGCGATTGCTTGGCGGCGGGATGAAAGTCCTTGCGCAATCCAAACGTGCGCCAGAGTCCATCGTCTTGAAAACCAACACGCATGTAATTGGTTACCAGTTTTCGGTTATCAAACTTGAGCTCGTTTCCTGGTTTTCCATTAATCAAGTCCACAGTGAAATGGTGGCGCCAATGATTTCCCCACTCGGGTTTATGATGGCGTTTCAATACAAAAACCAGTTCCTTGATGTATTGAGGAATGGTTTCAAGCCATGCGTTATATGCTTCAGTGTAATCCTTGACGGAGGGAGTGAGCAACTTGATGACCGACCCTAATGATCGTCCAGGGCTTAGAATCGTCCTTTCATCCTGCCTTGAGCTGTCGCGGAAACGGTTTCCAAAATCGTGCTTGAGGATTTCATCTACCTTGCCCAGATCCGATTTGATATTTGCCACAATGACGGGGCCTTGGATGACCGCATCAGTGACCGGCTTGGAAATTTCTGATTTACCTCCTCCCGATACCGTGCATGGTTTGTGGCACAACAAACCCTCAGCAACCGTCCCAATGAGACGCCATGCATGGGTGCCCGGGGGTTTGACCATCTGCACCTTGTAGCCTGATGGCCGGACATAGGTTCGACCTGCCAATAATTTCATCGACTCGGTTTTCCCCTTGAAGGGCCAGGTGATGGTCTGGTTGTCCAGATGAAAATGGACATTTTCAGACACGTAAAGGATGTCAGGGAAACGCTTGTCTACCGCATATCCCTCAGGTTTGAGATCCATGATGTCCCCGAATCGGTCGACCATTTCTTCGAACTCGTGGTCTCGCCGTCTCACATGTAAGTGTCCGCTGAACTCTTCGCCCAGATCGTAACTCGGGAAGACCATCGCTCCACCTGCATGCTCCTCTTCTGCCAGACCGTAGAGATTGGCGGAGAAACTAATCTGGGTTTTGACCTCCTTTTTGCAATAGCCAAAATAATTGTCGGCAATGATGGTGACCATCACACCTTTTTCATCCCGTGCACACAATTTGAATGCGGTGCCGTTGTTGTAGAGTTCCTCGGGATCTTTCCAGCACATGCCTTGCTGCCGTTGGCTCTCTGATGCCTGATCATGGTGAGGAAGCCCGGCATCCTTCTTTTTCACCTGTGTGAGATGCGGTGCAAGAATCACGCAACCGGTATGTCCCGTCCAATGGTGGACGTCCAGTCCTGCATCATTTTCAGGAAGGTGGGGATCCCCCGCGTTGCCGAAAATACTTTCCACGAAATCGAGGTTGCCTACCAGATTTCCTGGGGCAAAAAAACGGATTTCACTGCGTTTTTCCTGGATCACTCCGGGAACCTCTGGAACCACCAGGGGGCGCAGCAAGAGGGAAACAAAACACTCAGCTTGATTCTCCTGCTGACTGGTAAACGGCAAGCGCATGAGAGAGGACGGAGGGTTCAGTGCAAACCCAAGCATCCGGTTGAAGGTGACAAGTGGTGCTGCTATCTTATCTGCAGGAACAGGTAAACCTCCATCGGCGATGTGAAAAACACCCTTGGTGGTGCGTCTGTCATGCACCGGGTTGTGGAGTACTCCCTGACGAATGCGGTAAGAGTGGACGATTTCTGAACGAAATGCATCACCTTCCAATGGCAGGGAGAGTGTACGTGCCACGCCGTGCCGGTCGAGGACGAATGACTTGGAGGGAAGTCTCGTTACGTTTTCGCTTTCACCCAGGAATTCAGTTAACCATTTCTGAATGCGCCAGTCGGCTGGGCACAGATAGTTGGAAAGCAGGCGTTCCTGTTCATGATGGGATGCAATCAGAGATTCGGCAATATCATGGAAGGGGGAGTCTGTTTCAACGGGCACCGTCGGGCATCCCATGGCTGCCAGTTTCAGGTTGATATATTCCACCAGATGTTCGTTCGGGTAGACTTCTTCGGACGCATTGATTCCGAGGGTTTTCTGTAAATTGATGGAACGCATTGGTTTCCTGAGGTTGAATAAAACACACATGCCTCTTGGCACCTGCAAGCGATCAGGACATTAAAGGAATCTTAAGCTTGAGGCAAGTGCACGGAATCAAAGTTTAGGATGACGTAGAATTTTTTTCTCTTTTCGGTGGTTCCGTCCTTCTTGCTCCTGATAAACTCCGCGCGTGCATTTAGCGATTCATTGGCGTTCCGACTCCCTGTTGCGTTTCTTTGCCATGCTGCTTTTATGTCTTTGGATTGGTGGTATTGCAGGCTTTTGGTTGCAGCGGGCCATTGATGACGGTCTGCCTCTGGACAAGAAAACGGGTGTCATATTGATCAATATCGTTTTTTTGAACCTTGGCTGGTTTGGGGTTATATGGATGCTGCTCAAAGAACACCAAATCCAGTGGAAAGAAGCCTTTGGGTTCTCAACGCATCGGCTTGGAGTGATTCTTGTTCATGGTTTTTTGACAGCTATACTCGGTTGTTGCATGGTTTTCATCCTGGGGAACCTCCTGAAACATGGGCTTGAGGTGATGGGAATCGAAGTCGCTACTCAAGAAATAGTTGATACGTTTCAAAATGCGGAACATGTGTATCAGCGTGTCCTGATAGGAATCACTGCAGTTGTCTTGGCTCCCTGCATTGAGGAACTTCTTTTTCGTGGGGTAATCTTCACGGCAATGCGGCAACATTTGCCCCGTGTGATTGCTCTTTTGGGTAGCTCGTTCATCTTCGGGCTCGTCCATGCCAACAAATTGAGTCTTATACCTCTCACCTGCTTGGCTCTGCTCTTCGCAAGGCTCTATGAAAAAACCGGTAACCTATGGGCCCCCATTTTTGCACATGCAGCCTTTAACTCAATCAATCTGGGGTTCATGCTCCTGAGCTCAGAGCTCAACAGCTCAAACATGCCATGAGTCGAGAAATAGAACTGATTGACGTGCTCACCCGTGATCTTCCCTTACGTGATGATTCCGTGGTTGGTCCGGGAGATGACTGTGCTGTCGTTGCAGTGGGTGCGGATGTGCATCAATTGCTGAAAACGGATGCCATTGTTGAGGGTGTCCATTTTGACAAGCAGCACCCGGCTGCAAAAATAGGGCGTAAGGCCCTTGCCCGCCCCCTGAGTGACATTGCTGCCATGGGTGGTAAGCCCCACAGTGCTTTGGTTACGATGGGGTTGCCCAAGGATTATGATGCCCAGTGGATTCTGGACTTTTACGATGGACTCAAACAACTGGCACGGGAGTTCGATGTGGCCATTGTGGGGGGGGAGACCGTATGTTCTCCTGATCGTGTATTCTGCTCCG
>JAAZXX010000125.1 GCA_014239995.1 Verrucomicrobiia bacterium | reverse complement strand
CTACCATTACACCACCGGACAGGCCGGGGGAACATTACCCTTGAATCAAAATGGCGCAACAAAATAGTCAACTGAACTCTCGGAAATAGAACCGCAGCGCCGCCATTCAGGGGAGGTTTCCCCTTGCTGTCTCTTTGAGCAAACCACGGACGAGAAGGCCATAAGGGTGCACCATCTTAACAGGGTGTCCGTCCTTCTCCAGGGGAAAACCGGCATTGGCCCATGCAAAGATGGAGCCCTCAAGATTCGTGACAGGATTGAAACCAGCCTGCAGGAGACGTGTTGCGAGACGAGAGGACCTGTATCCGACAGAACAATAAACCACAATAAATTCTGCATCACCCAAGGTTTCCATGGCATCGGCCCCACTGACAGCAGGCGAAAGATGGATCGCTCCGGGCAAATGACTGAAATCATATTCCTCCCGTGAGCGTACATCCACCAGCAAAGGCCTTGGACGTCCCGTGTCGCTGAGCCACTCGGAGAGCGCTTGAGACGAGAGATGTTCCACCTCTGGAAAACGCAGGCGAGTGATGTATTGAATGGAGAAAAAGGCGAGATCTCTTCCTCCCACGATGGACGATAGCACCCATCCAATGAATGCGACAATTGATGCCAACTTGATGGCGAAAGAGACACGACGCAGGTGTCTGGCACAAACCTGGACGTATGACTGCATGGCCACATGCTGTCACCTGGATCCATGAAGCCAAGCAGGAATCCGGGTTTTATCCCTGAATATCGGGGATAAAAAACAATGTCTGATTTTTCGATGAAACTGACCATTCCGCGATTCATAAAAATGTCCTTGTCATGAATCGTATAATCTGTGCATATTGATCCTATCCCAAGGATACTGACTCGACGAGGTGCACGTATTGCATGGTGCACATCACTTGGGACATTACTGGAGTAACGAAGTAGTCAGAAGAGGATTTTCCTTGTCGTAAGACGGGATTTGGCGGGTCTCGGGAAACAAAAAAACCGTGTGTGTTTTTCCGGGACCCGCGCTTTTTTCTACAGCCGTATTGACTTGCCAACAGTGAACCTCTGGGCATACAAGTGCTTGGTAATCAGACATCCTGAGCTCATTGGCAACCGTATTAAATGAAAATCACAGATGCCTTACTAGCAGAGCACACGGTTTTCCACAGTCTCTTCGAATGCGTTGAAAAGCAACTCACGACACCACTCAGTATCGAAAGACTTCACCTGCTGGCAGAACTACTGCTTGGACTTTTTGAAAAACATGGGAAAGCCGAACATGATCTGCTGCTTCCCCCCCTGGAACCCTTCCTGCACGAAATCGGCCATTTAGAAAATTTTCACAAGGAGGATGATATTATCATCGAGATGCTCAGGCAGGTTCAAGAAGGTGACAATGCGGCATTTGCACACCAAAAGATGCTGAAAATGTTGCACCTGGCCAATGAACATTTTGACAAGGAAGAACGTTGCATTTTCCCCTTGGCAGAAAAGCATATCAGTGAGGCATCACTCGAAGAACTCGGCGCTGCATGGGCGCTGCGAAAGGATCTTTCCCCAGTAAAACCGAGAACGAATCCCTGATGCCTTGAATCGAGCTTTGCTGCAGACTGATTGGGCCGCCTCTACCATGCTGGTTGACGACTCAGGAATGATTGATTTCCAACCGTGAAACGATGAATATCTCATCCACGGAATGTTGCATTATCTCGGCACGAGGGTTTCGTCGAGACCAAGGAGACCGAGGGCAACACAAAAAACGGGGAAAAATCGGGCGGAAATCTCGAGATCTTTCTTTTCAAGATCAACAAGCAAGGCCTCCCTTACATCAAGGGCGATCGCCTGATAGGCCTTGTAACTCTCAAGAAGGATGGAATGTTCCCGCGCTGAGGGTTCCCTGAGAAGGATCTTCCGAAACAGGGCATCCACACAGGCTTCCTTATCTCTCAACCCATCTACTGGCATGGAGCGTGCAAGCGTTGCTGCGGTCTCCACCAGCAAAGGGGCATTGAACGCGGCGAGGGCTTGCAAGGGCGTGTTGGTCTTGGACCGGCGAACCATGCAGGACTCCCTGTCCGCGGCATCAAAGGTCTGCATCAAGGGAGGGGCCACCGTTCGCTTGAAATAGGTGTACAAGCTTCGCCGGTACAAGTCCGCTCCTTGTGATTCCGGGTAAGTCTTTCTGCTCATTTCAGCCCAAAGATCCTGCGGTTGGTAGGGATAAACAGGAACCCCACCTATGCGGTCAACGCGCAAACCGGCAAGGCTCAACAATTGGTCGCGGACAAAATGAGCAGGCAAACGCTCCCTGGGGCCTCGGGCCAACCAGCGGTTGTCAGGGTCCAGGTCGAGTGCCTCAGCCGAAACCATCGAGCTTTGACGATAAACAGCAGAACTCACGATCGACCTTATCAGGCGCTTGATATCCCAACCCGAATCAATGAAATCCACAGCCAGCCAGTCCAAGAGCTTGGGGTGAGACGGGGGACTACCCTGGACTCCAAAATCCTCAGAGGTTACAACCAGGCCCTGACCAAAAAGCATGTACCAGACACGATTCACAAAGACTCGGGCTGTCAAGGGATGCGCCGCGTCCACCAGCCACCTAGCAAAACCTAAACGGTTTTTGGGGGCATCGGGATTCCAAGGTGAAAGAATGTTCGGGACACCGGGATCAACCGGCCTTCCTGGTTGATCATACTGTCCCCGGTTCAGAATGTAGGTCTTTCGGGGAATATCCATTTCCTTCATGACCATGACCGTCGGAAGTTGATCCTCGAAGGATTGCAATTGCCGTTCCGCCTCACGCAGTCCCCGAAGAGCAGCCTGAACACCTGCCTGGCTGGTATTTTCAAGGAACACCCATCTGACGAGTAATGCCTGACGTGGGGACCATTCCTCATGATTGGAAGACAGGATGGATCTGGGGGAGGCTGGTTCAGAGAGGACAAGCATCTCCTCAGGTTTCAGAATCCGCTTGTAGATCCTTAGTTCATCGATATCCCCAGAAAAATCAGGAGCCATGGGACTCTTGCCCAGGAGAAAGGGACGGTCTGAGATTAAACCTGGATTGGAATCATTGTTCTGCGTGATCTCGAGCGCGATTTCAACTCCGTTAACATAGATGTGAATCCCACGTGCACTCTTGCTCGCGTCATAACTAACCAGCACATGATACCATTTTTCGGGTTCGAAGCTTCGGACCGAACGGACACCGATCCTCCCGGCATACCCCTGTGATATCGATAAATAGCTGAAATGTCCTTCATCATAGACGAGTTGGTAGCCCCGCCCTCCAACACCATCCTGAATCCGGGAAAAAATCGCTCCACGCTTTTGATGCTTCGGCTTCACCCAAAGTGCAATGGTATAGGGAACCGTGTTGTTAAAACGTCCGATGTCCCCAAGGACACCATCCCAGGCACTGTCGAGCCTCAAACCCAGGCCCTGAACACCCTCTATCCAGGTAAGTTCATCACTATCGGGCTGCTCTTCTGCGGAATCAGTTTCCTGCCCATAAAAACTGCCTTCAAAGGAAAGCGAAGTCGAACGACCCTCCGCAAGGAAAGTCAGGGGCTTGCGGGTCTTTTTCCAATCCTCGTACCATTCTGACTGCGCCTCCTGCATCCATGGCTGGCTGGCTGCCATGGATGCCCGTGCGGTCTTAAGGGTAAGCCGCATGCCTGCCAGCGTTTCGCGCTGCCTCATGGTGGGCGCATGCATGTAGGGTTCTGAATTACCGTCCCTAATAGCCCGCCCTGTTTCCGGAATGTTGTGAAAAAAAGCGAATACACCATAATAATCATCCATGGTAAATGGATCGTATTTGTGGTCGTGGCAACGGGCACATCCAAGGGTCAGCCCAAGCCATGTCGTGAAGGTAGTTTCCACCCGGTCCGCCACGTTTTCCGTCAAGACCTCCTTTGGGATGGAACCACCCTCGGAATTGTACCGGTGGTTTCTGTTGAACCCGGTCGCGATACGCTGATCCAGGGTCGGGGAAGGCAATAGGTCGCCCGCAAGTTGCTCGATGGTGAACTGGTCAAACGGCATATTCAGGTTAAAGGCATGGATCACCCAGTCCCGCCAAGGCCACATCTCACGCTCCCCGTCATTCTGATAGCCGTGGGTATCGGCATAGCGAGCGGCATCCAGCCAAGGCAAGGCCATCCGTTCACCAAAATGCGGTGATGCAAGGAGTCGTTGCACAAGAGTATCATAGGCGACATCGGAGTATGCATTCTCAAAGTCATCCACTTCCTCAAGGGAGGGAGGCAAGCCCGTCAGTCCCAGCGAAAGCCTTCGGATCAAGGCTCTGGGATCAGCCGGAGGTGAAGGATTCCATTGCTTTTTCTCCAGAACGCGCAGCACGAAGGCATCCAGGGGATTCCGTCCCCATGCTGTTTGATCGACCTCGGGAACTTGCGGCCGTTGAGGTGGGTGAAAGGCCCAGTGCCGATCCCACACGGCACCCTCGTTGACCCATCGTTCAAGAAGTTGTTTTTCATTACTGGTCAGCTCCAATCCAGCATCTGGAGGTGGCATAACTTCATCTGGATCTTGGGAGAGGATGCGGCGAATCAGCTCCGATTCTACCGCATTACCTGCTGAAACAATGACTTGATCCCCTGCAGGTTTCGTCCATTCCCCAGGCTGATCCAGTCGAAGGGATGCCTTACGTTGCTCGCGATCGGGGCCATGACAGGCATAACAGTGATCTGCAAGGATCGGTCGAATATCCCTGCTGAAATCCACTACCTGCTCCGCGTGCAACACCGGCATGACGATGAGGAAAGATGAAGAGATGATCAAACACCAGCCAGGTAATTCGGTGCGAGACCGAGGTAATCGAATGAAGAGGTTCCAACACATACCGTTTCAGACTGGTTCATAGGGTAACCCTTGTAAAACTGAATGACCAGCTTTCAGTGAACCATCAAGGACTCTTGAAGACCACAGGAACCCAGGATCAGGCCCTGGGCTTCCAATGCTCCTGAAGCCTCCATGCCCCCCACCCGAGGCCCAGGGTCATGAAGCCGAAAAGACTTGGAATGGGTTCCCGCCATGCGGAGAACCATGTCACCCAGATCACCATGACCAGAAAGAGGAAAGGTGTCACTGGCCAACCGGGCACATGGACGCGCTTGGGATCCTTCCATCGCAACCGTATCAATCCTACCACAGTCAAGGCCGTCCCAATGCCCAGAGTAAAGCCAATGTAGGTAAGGAGATCCTTGAAACGCGGCACCCAGAGCAGCACGAGCGCAACCAACACCTGAAAAGCAATATTAGCCCAACCAGGAGGACTGGCACTTCGCATCCAGGCGGGCAAGTAACCGTCCTCGGACATTTTGGCATAAACCCTGGGACCCGCCATCATCATCGCAGAAATCGAGGTCAAAAGGGCCAGGATAATGGTTACCGAAATCCAGTGCGCAAGGTTATTCCCACCGATGTGGTTGGCAGCGATGCGCGCCACGTCTTCCCGCCCAGACATGGCGTCCATCGGGGTTCCCCAGAGAAACAAGGCATTGAGTGCGACATAGAAGACAATGACAATACCCGTACCCAAAAGCATGGCCCTTGGCAGATTACGTTCAGGATCCCGAACCTCACCTCCAATGTAGACTGCAGCGTTCCAGCCAGCATAGGCAAAAAAGATCCAGACGAGAGATACAGAAAAGGTTCCCATTTCAAAATCCCAGACAGGCGGGGCGGGCTGAATTTGGATATGAACCGCCGACCATCCAAGGAAACTGGTCAGGAGGAGGATCTTGCATCCCACCACCAGATTCTGAAAAAGAACCCCCTGACGAACGCCAATGCCGTGGGCAAGGCCAAAAAACACGATGATCAGGCTACCAATCCATTGGGGATGGACCACGGACACCCAAGCCTGAATATACACGCCGGCGGCATATGCGGCAGCGGCGATGGGAGCGGAGAAACCGACAAAAAGAGAAATCCACCCGCTCACATAGCCAGCTGAAGGATGAATCGTTCTGGAAAGGAAGGTATATTCACCCCCTGATATGGGGAAGGAACGAGCAAGTGCCCCGTAACAGAGTGCCCCCAACATGGCCATGCCGCCCCCAATGCCCCAGGCGAGAAGGATGGCTCCACGGGAAGGCATGTCAGCAACCAGAAAACCGGTCGAGGTAAAGATACCGGTACCGATCATGTTAGCCACAACCAGGGCGGTCGCACCCATGAAACCAATCCTGCGCCGTGATTCCTTAAGATGGCTCATGACCGTTCGCAGGGTTGCAATCAGGCCACAGGGGGAAGGTGATCAACTGCGGGGGACCGCAATGGATTATCTTCTCAAGGGCGGAAGCGGGGGCAGCCGCCTTCCTTCCTGCTCAGCAATGGCCTGCTGGGCTTCCATGATTAAAATCTGTTCATCACGGGAGAAAGCGGGGGTACTGCTCCTGGACGGAGCCGCCTGTCCTGATGTGACACGCTGAACGCCAGTGGCACGCGAGGTGGCCGTGCCCGCATTTCTGAGAAGCGCTCCACTGGAATTCGAGGGCGAGGTTCGCCCAACCGCCCTGCTTGAGGTGTTGGAAACGGAGGGCCTCGTCGTGCTGCTTCTTTTTTGTGATTGGGATCGTTGTTGCTCCTGGGCGCGGCGCTTGATCAATTCCCGAGCACTGACACGGGTAGGTGCCTTGGAATTAGATTTTTTCTGGCTTTTTTTGCCTTTACCGCTACTGGGCCCCTGGTAACGGTATTCTTCAAAGTCCAGCTTGTGGGACTTGCCAAAGAACTCAATCTCGATGTTACCATCGAGGCCAATCTCCTTGACTTTCACCCCATGATGCTCGTCTTCCGACTCGGTAAAGGAAAAAAACCTCTCTACTGGAGGTAGCTCAGGATCGGGATTAGGAATGGTCATGGCCATCCAGACACGCTTGAACTGGTCCTTGGCACTGACACCGGCAATCTTCAGTTTCAACTCATCCAGCTCAGGTGTATCCTCTTCCTCGGGTTCCTCTTCCGCCTCGGGTTCAGGCGGCGGCGGTGGCTGAAGATTAAAGGGATTACGGTCCAGGATGGTCTGGTAGTTGGCTCGTAGATTGTCAATCTCCAAGGCAGCATCCTGCGCCGTGGATGACAACAGCGCTGAGAAGCATGCCATCACACACATCCAAAGGAAAACCTTGACCCTTTTTTTTCTTTTACGCATGTCCAGTCAATATGAACACTGCAAACATGCGTTGGTTGCGAACGCATGACAACAGAAAAAAGGCAAGCTTCCCTCACGATGAGGTACGCTTGCCATGAAATGAAACATCTAGATCCGAAAGACTTCAATAGGAACTCTGAACACCGCGGGTAGATCGCTTTTGCATCCACGGCATCATCCTGCGTAAACGAGCGCCCACCTTTTCAATGGAGTTTTTCTCACCGGCTTTCAACAGTGCGTTGTAATTTTTGTAGCCCGTCTGGTATTCCTTGACCCATTCCTTGGCAAACTTTCCATTCTGAATGGCTTTCAGGGCTGTCTTCATGCGCTTTTTCACGCCCGCATCAATGATTTTCGGGCCTACGCTGACATCACCCCACTTGGCGGTCTCGGAGATGGAGAAGCGCATACCGTGGATACCAGACTCGTTGATCAGATCGACAATCAACTTCAATTCATGCAGGCACTCAAAATAGGCCATTTCGGGCTGATAACCTGCTTCCACAAGGGTTTCATACCCAGCAATGATCAGCGCACTGGTACCACCACAAAGCACGGTTTGCTCTCCGAACAGGTCCGTCTCAGTCTCTTCCTTGAAGGTGGTTTCCAGCACGCCAGCACGCGTACCGCCGATGCCCTTGGCCCAAGCAAGCGCAACTTTCTTGGCCTTACGACTGGCATTCTGGTGTATCGCAATCAAGGCCGGCACCCCCTTGCCTTCCACAAACTGTCGACGCACGATGTGACCGGGACCCTTCGGAGCGACGAGAATCACATCGACGTCCTCAGGCGGAACCACGGTTTTGTAGTGGATGGCAAACCCGTGGGAAAAAAGCAGCGTTTTACCCTTGGTCAGGTTGGGGGCGATATCCGACGTGTAGACATCAGCCTGCTTGGTGTCAGGCAGCGCAACGAAAATGACATCCGCCTTCGCGACGGCTTCGGCGGTCGGAAACACCTTGAAACCTTTTTCCTCGGCAACGGCGATGGATTTGCTTCCCTTGTAGAGACCGATGATAACCTTGCATCCGCTTTCCTTGAGGTTCAGGGCATGAGCATGTCCCTGTGAACCAAAGCCAAGCACAGCCAAGGTCTTCCCCTTGAGGGCATTCAGGTCTGCGTGCTTATCTGAGTATATTTTTGCTGGCATGTTGAGTTAGTGCGTTTTTTTTGTGTTTGAGTTTAACTTGATAAATGGAAACCATCTCAGGCACGCGGCAACGCAACCGTACCCGTGCGGGTCAATGCTGCGATACCGAAATTACTCATGAGTTCCATAAACTTGGCAATCTTGCCTTCGGAGCCTGTGATTTCAATGGTTACGGAATGGGGATGCACATCAATGATTTTGGCACGAAAAATATCGGTGATCTGCATGACTTCCGAGCGTGTCTGGGAATCCG
>JAAZXX010000124.1:4135-8590 GCA_014239995.1 Verrucomicrobiia bacterium | reverse complement strand
ATCGGACAACAAAGATTCAGTTCAGGAGATGCCGATGTTTCAGTGCGCCTTGTTCCACAGAGCCAGCGAAAAATCACAGCCGAACAATTCTGCGAACTGTGGCGTGAGGAGATTCCTGAGATAGCTGATCTGGAATCCGTTTTTTTCGATTACCTTTACGGGCCTGGAGGCGCCAATGAAATTGACATTCAGATTTCACATCCCGAAATTTCGGTACTTCGCCAGGTCGCAACGGAAGTTGCGGACGCTGTCTCTGAATATCCGGGTGTGGCCGACGTCAACAAGGGATTCGGAAAGGAGATGCCCCAGTTTAATTTCAAGATCAAACCGGAAGGTCGCGGCCTCGGAATTACCGCGCAAGAGTTGGGAACTCAAATCCGCCATGCGTTTTACGGGGCAGAGGCTATTCGCCAGCCCAGGGGCCGCGAGGAATTACGTGTCATGGTCAAGCTCCCCGAAGAGGAGCGTGGGACATTGAGCGGCTTGGAAAACTTGCTGATTCATGTCCCTCAAGGCGGCGAAATCCCGCTCAATCAAGCTGCTAGGATCATCCAGAGCGAGGCGCCGGTAAGGATCGAGCGCGTCGATGGAGCAAGGGTATATAATGTGAGCGCCAACGTGATTCCTGGCGTGACCACCGGAAACAAGGTGCTGGCCTCATTGGGTAAAACAAAAATGCCAGAGATTGTCGCTAAATATCCTGGCCTCCGATTTTCATTTGAGGGAGATCAACGCGAACAGCGGGATTCCATGCAGCGCATGTCCATGGGATTGCTTGGTTCGGTGTTTGTGATTTATGCCATCATGGCTTCACTTCTCAGAAGTTACCTGCAAGCACTACTGGTCCTTATCGTCATTCCCTGGAGTCTTGCAGGAGCCATCGCAGGTCACATTTTCATGGGGATCACTTTAAGTGTTTTCAGTGTCTTCGGAATGATTGCCCTGTGTGTGATGGTCGTCAACGGTGCTTTTGTCCTGGCCATCACGCGAAATCGATACATTGAGGAAGGCTTCTCCTCACAGGAATCCATCCTCCTGGCAGCACAACGGCGTTTCCGGCCTATCATATTAACCGCCCTCACGACTTTCCTCGGATTGGGGCCGATGATTTTTGAATCCAGTTTTCAAGCGCAATACCTTGTTCCCATGGCCATTTCCCTGGGTGTAGGCACCCTTGTATCGGCAGTGGTCATCCTCACGCTGATCCCATCCCTTATGGTCATCGTAGACGAACTCAGGCTCGAACCCCTGACCGAACGACTTCAACCAGACCATCTCACAGCAAACCAGAAACACCGGGAGAAAACAGCCCATACAGCATGACTTCAGCATGATGTGGGGCCCTTGATCGCTGATCACACCTTGACTACCATGATAGAAAATCCCATGAAAACCAAACCCAAGTTATCCATCCCACAAGAAGCCTTCGACTGGTATGATGAATATGCGCATGGCATCATCGACCGCAGGACCTTTATCGCTCATTTAGGAACCATCACGACAGCCAGTCTTACCATGACAGCGCTACTCGGCGCCTTGATGCCTCATTATGCATTGGCAGAACAGGTTTCTTTCAACGACCCCGATATCAGGGCTGAGTACAGCACATTTGAATCCAAGCACGGACATGGCGAAGGCCGTGGCTACCTGGTGACACCACGGGCAGCGGGAGGAAGGAAAGCCCCTGCCGTCATTGTCGTCCATGAAAACCGAGGTCTCAATCCCTACATCAAGGACGTTGCAAGGCGCGTTGCCAAGGCAGGATTCATCGCTTTTGCCCCAGATGCCTTGCATTCAGCAGGAGGGTATCCTGGGAATGATGATGAAGGACGTCGTTTGCAGCGGTCGATGGACAAGAGCAAGATCGAACAGGATTTCGTAGCGGCGGCAAAATTCATCAAAGCACATGAACGGAGCAGTGGAAAGCTTGGTGCAGTGGGGTTTTGTTTTGGAGGCTATATTGTCAATATGCTGGCGGCAGTCATCCCGGATATATTGGACGCCGGAGTACCTTTTTACGGCACTCCGGCAGCCAAGGACCTGAGAAAGAACATCAAATCACCACTCCTTATTCAACTCGCTGAACTCGACAGAAGAGTCAATGGAACCTGGCCTGAATATGAGCAGGACCTGAAGGAAGCCATGGTCCCCCATACGATGCACATGTATCCCAAGGCAAACCATGGATTTCACAACGATTCCACGGGCCGTTATGACAAACAACAAGCGGAACTTGCCTGGCAGCGCACGATTGCTTTTTTCCACAACCATCTATCATAGCCTGAAGGCATCCCTCCAGCGTCTTGAAGCCGATCAAGTGGTGTGACATTCCTTGAGCTGGTACACCGGGGTTCCGAGAAAGCGCCATGCATCGATGGCCATGCATTCAGGCCAGTATTTTCTGAATGATTTCACCATGCACATTGGTGAGTCGACGCTCAATCCCGTTGTGATAGAAAGAAAGCTTGGTATGATCCATCCCCAGGCGCTGCAGAAGCGTTGCGTGAAAATCATGCCAATGCACGGGATCCTCGGAAGCTTTCCAGCCAATTTCATCGGTTTGACCATAGGCCAGACCCGGTCGAAGCCCCGCCCCGGCCATCCAAAGTGAGAAGCCATACATGTTGTGATCCCGTCCGCTTCCCAGTTTGTTGGCGTCAGCCTGTGTATAGGGCGTCCTTCCAAATTCCGTCGTGAAAAGCACCAGCGTGTCCTCCAGCATACCACGTTGTTTTAGATCCTTGAGCAGGGCAGCTACAGGTTGATCCACGCGTTCAGCTTCACGGGCATGATTTTTAGGCATGTCCTCATGGCCATCCCAGTTAATGCGAGGCGATCCAAAGGATCCTCCGGAAATAAGCTGGACAAAACGAACGCCTCGTTCCAGAAGACGACGACCAAGCAGGCAGTTTTTTCCAAAATCCTTGCTTGTCTCCTGGTGCAGACCATACATCTCGCGAGTGGCGGAGGTTTCATGGCTTAGATCGGTGATTTCTGGAATTGACAATTGCATACGCGCGGCGAGTTCGTGACTCCGTATACGAGCCTGCACAACATCCTCAAGCCCGTGGCGTTTCAGATCCTGTTGGTTGAGTGTCTTGAGGAGATTCCTTGAAGCAAGATCAGTCTCCTTGGAAATGCTTGAAGGCGGGAAAAGGTCCGGGATGGGTGTATCACCACTGTCAAAAGCAACCCCCTGATGAGTGGAAGGAAGAAACCCGTTGGACCAGTTAATTGTCCCCCCGGCAGGATACCCCCTCGCATCAGGAAGGACAACGTAGGTCGGCAGATCCTCCGTCTCATGGCCCAGTCCGTAGGAGATCCACGATCCCATGACTGGAAACCCGTTGAGCTGGAAACCGGTATTCTGCTGGAAGGTAGCCGGGGTATGGTTGGCCGAGTCCGCAACCATGGATCGGATGACCGTCAGTTCATCCGCCATTCCGGCGATATGCGGAAAGAGATCCGAGATCCATAGGCCGCTCTGACCGTGTTGACGAAATGCCCAGTCGTTTTTTCGAAGCAGGCCAATACGATTGAAAAAAGTGGCCGGTCGCTCAGTGTATTGCAGGGGTTTTCCATGAAACCGACCGAGCTCGGGTTTGTAGTCAAACGAATCGACATGGCTCAATCCACCCATAAGACATATATGTATCACACGCTTGGCCTGCGCAGGATGGTGTGGGCTCAAGGGCGAAGCCATGGCCGGCCGGTCTGCGGCAAAGAGGCTTCCCAGAGCCGCTCCAGCCAGGCCATGGGAGGACCATTCCAACCATTCTCTACGGGAGCATGTTTGTTTACCGGACATAAAGCAGTTCATTGGCATTGAAAAGCACCCTGCACCAGGCCGCCAGGCCGTGTTGCTGAATGAAGGGAAGTGAAACCTCCAGATCCACCGGCTGTGCAGGCCTCCCATAGGTCAGTCGACATGCCAGCGAAACCTGTGCTGCTATTTCGCTCCCGGCCTCCTTCTCAAGGCGCTTGGCAAAGCCTTGGGCCAGGCGCACAACCAATGCGTTGTTCATGAGCCCCAGGGATTGGAGAGGGGTGGTAGTGGTTGCACGCTTGGGAGTCATGGCTGAAGGATCAGGGCAATCAAAGGTGTCGAGCAAGGTTCGTCTGGCTCCCCGTGGACTGAAACGGTAAATCGTACGGCGAAATTGCTCCGATTGATCCTGTGGAACGGGATCATAAAAATGACTTCCCTTGAACTTGTATTCCCGCATGTCCCGGTAACCCACGCCCCCCAATGTCGGGTCCAGCCAGCCAGAAAGCTGCAGCAGGGTATCACGAAGCACCTCCCCCTCCAGGCGTGAAGGGTGCATGCGCCAGAGAAAGCGGTTACCCGCATCCTTTGTTGCCGCCTTTTCGCGCCACGTCGAGGCCTGCTGATAGGTGGCCGATGTGGTGATCAGCAGGTGCAGGGACTTCAGGCTCCATTGATGGTCAATGAGG
>JAAZXX010000124.1:0-4115 GCA_014239995.1 Verrucomicrobiia bacterium | reverse complement strand
TGACCCCAAAATCATTCGGTGTCACCACCAGTCCCTTACCAAAGTGATGCATCCAGATACGGTTCACGATGACCCGAGCAAACAGAGGGTTCAAGGGATCGGTGATCCATGTCGCCAATTGGTTTCTCCGTTGCGGATCCCTGGCATTGGAGGACAGTTCAAAGTCGCGTTTCAGCATTTGAAGGGCGGCAATGCCTCCAGGCGAAACCACCTTGCCCTTGCGTTTCACATCACCCCGACCCAGCACATGGGTCAGGCCAGGATCAATGGAAGTGATGGCCCAGGCCTTGCCTGCATGCGTTCCTGACCCTGAACCATACGTGACAGCTTGGGTTCCCTCCCCCTCTGCTGCAACGGCACTTGAAACTTCCAGGGCGCGCTCGCCAAACTCCACCCCGGCCAGGGCCGAAGCCAACCCGTAGTAGTCCTCCATGGTGATCGGGTCAAATTTATGGTCGTGACATCGCGCACAGTTGCTAGTCAAACCCAGGAAAGTCTGACTGACCAACGCCACCATGTCCTCCATTTCATCCTGTCGCATGGTTTGCCGCATGACGTCATTGGATGGTTTCGTGGTATTGTGGGGTCCGGTCACAAGAAATCCCGTGGCAATGATACCAGCCTCCCCTATTCCCATGGTATCCCCTGCCAGCTGCATGCGGACAAAAAGGTCGTAGGGCATGTCCTGATTCAGCGCATCAATAATCCAGTTTCGATAGGGCCAAGCATGATTGCGTGGCTGGTTGTATTCAAACCCGTTGCTTTCCCCGAAATGAACGGCATCCAGCCAATGACGCCCCCATCGCTCTCCATAATGCGGTGAAGCCAAGAGGCGAAGGATACGCTTCTCATAGGCATCTGGAGAGGTGTCTGACTGGAAGTCTGCCAGTTCAATCGGACTGGGAGGCAATCCAATCAAATCAAAACTGAGGCGACGCATCAAGGTGACCCGGTCGGCTGTTTTACTTGGCTGAAGCTGATGCTCGATCAGGCGTTGATGAATGAAGTGGTCGATCGGGTTGCGAGACCATGAGCTACCCGGTGGCAATTGAACCGATCGAAGCGGTTGAAACGACCACCAATCAAGCCCGACCGGCTCCTGCTCGGCATGCATCGGGAATTGCACCATGATACCCACAAGCCATGGGAGAATGCACTGCAGTCTGAGCCACCGGTGCGTGTGCATGATCCGTCCTTTCAGATATTGGACGGGAGATAGATGGGTAGACGTGGGCATGACAGGTGGTTTATTTGTTGGAGACTACGTAGCAGCATCCCTGGATTCAAGGCAAATGGTTTACCAGAAAGGCGTACCCATGACCCTGACTGCTATGGCAAAGGAGCACGTGACCAAGGACCGCGATTCATTCCATGCATTTTACAACCCCTGTGCTTGAGGGCATGAGACCGATAGCAGCATCCCCCATCATGAACCCAGGTGCAAGAAGATGACACATGGCTAAAAGGGAAGCGGTTTCCATCTGGGAATCCCCCTTTCTTTGAGTTGTCGATCGTATCGTATTGCCTGTGGATGCTCTTCTGAGTAAGGAACCTTTTCATTCACCATGAAAGGCAGCGTTGCCGCCCACCATTGATCATATGTTTTCCTGAGCTGGGTCAACACCTCAGGAAAGTCCGAGGCAAGGTCGGTGGTTTCAAAGGGATCCATGGAGATGTCGTAAAGTTCCTTGTTGTTGACAAACCGCCATCGGGCTGTGCGTACGGCACATTGCTTGAACTTTGCTGTCGCAGGATCAACACCCTTCCCCCATCTTCCCTGATGCACAAACAAGTGACGATCTTGCCAGTCCGCCTTCGAGTCCTCCAACAAGGGCACCAAGGATCGCCCATCCAGTGGCTGGATATCCAGCGGGATCGATGCACCGCAGATTTCGACCATGGTTTTGAAGAGGTCGATGTGCGCCGTGAGGGCTGGGATGTCGATCCCCTGCCCTAGCTTACCTTTCCAACGCCAGAAGGCAGGAACATGTGTGCCCCCCTCATAGGGCGATCCTTTGCCCGACTTGAATCCGGCCTGAAACAGGGAAACCCTCTTTCCATGCCGCTTGGCAGCACGTCCGGCCTGACCGTTGTCGGTCATGAAAATAACGAGCGTGTTGTCCCAGGCCTTCCAGGCATCAAGTCGACGCATCAGGATTCCGAAATTATCGTCGATGTTCTGGATCATTCCATACCTGCCGGCCGTTGATGCATCCCAGCCTTCCTTGAGCCAGGCCTGCTTGTAGGCATCAGGCGCGATCATCGGGCCGTGGGGGGCGTTAGGGGCAATATAGGCAAAGAAAGGGGTCTGGGAATCGTGCTGTTTCTTGATCCAGCCGAGGGCAGCCTGAAAAAAGACATCCGTACAGAAACCCTCTGTCTGCACAAGGGTATCGTTGTGCAGGATAACATTATCAAAGTAACGTCCTTCGGGTTCGCGATTGGGTGGAAAATCAGCACAGCTTCCCGGATAGGCCTGTCCGATACCACCAGCACCGTGAATGAAGGTTTCGGTAAAGCCCCGGTGATAGGGTTGATAGGCATCCTCGTCGCCCAGATGCCATTTTCCAAATATACCCGTTTGGTAACCGGCCCTGACAAGTAGTTCTGGAAAAGTGGTCGAGCTCAAGGCCATGCGCTCCCTTTCCTTGATGGTATGCGTCACACCATTCCTGAACTCATGTCGGCCACTCAGCAGCGCCGAACGAGTCGGGGCACATGTAGGGCTGACATGAAAATCAGTAAAATGGGTAGAGAGCTCATAAAAATGGTCCAAGTGCGGGGTTTTCAGCACAGGATTCCCCAGGCAGGAAAGATCTCCCATGCCCTGATCATCGGTCATGACCAAAATGATGTTAGGACGCAATCCCCGGATGGATTCCCCCATCAGCGTGAGCGAGCTCACCAGGGAGAGCCACAAAAGTAATGGATATCGATATTTCATGATACAAAAAATCTGGACGGATGAAAACCCTATCAGCTCCCTTGCCCTCGGCAATGCTCAAGTAAAAAACCTCCATTTACTGGCCTGAAGTCTGGCCTGCCTGCACAGGGTTTGAAGCATGCTCAAGCCATGGGGGCCTTCAGGTGGATCTGTGCCGGTATCATTTGGGCCCCGATTTTCAGGGAGTATTCTCCTTCGAGCAAGTAGGCACGGTCGAGACCGTCCCTGCAACGGACATAGCCCATCGCAATCCCGGCGGCAAGCGAATGTCCGTAAGATCCGGAGGTGGTGTATCCCACCACCTTACCATTCCTGTAAATGATCTCTCCCCCCCAAAGGGCGGGTCCGGGTTCCTTGAGCGTGAAGATTGCCATGCGTTTGCGCTGAGGTTCCGATTTGATTTGCAAAAGCCTTGTCTGCCCCAGGAACCCACCAGGCTTTTCCCAGTCCACGGCAAATCCAAGGCCAGCCTCGATAGGATGATCATCCGGTGATAATTCAGCGCCCCAGGCACGAAAACCCTTTTCAAGCCTGAGCGAATTAATGGCATAATGCCCGGCGTGCCTGATCTGCATCGCGCAGCCCCGTTCCATGAGTGTATCATAGAGGCAAGCCATCTGATCCATACCCACATGCAGTTCCCATCCAAGCTCCCCCACGTAAGATAGACGCAGTGCCCGAAGCGTGGTCATCCCAATGGCCATTTCCTGTGCGGAACCAAAAGGAAATGCTGAATCGGAAAGATCTGTTTCCGTCAACGGCTGCAGGAAATCGCGGGATCGAGGCCCCATCACACTGAGCACACCATAGCCCGTGGTATGATCCGTGACACTTGCCTGGAGTCCCTTGGGTATATTCCTCACAATCCAGTTTGCATCATGTGTGGCCTGGGCTGACGCCGTGACAATGTAGTAAGACTGTTCCCCCACCCGGACCGCAGTAAAATCAGACTCATAACCTCCGTGTTGGTTGAACATGCCGGTGTAGACTGCTTTTCCTATGGGAACATCCATTTAACTTGAAGGGGGGGGGGGGCTATGGTTTTTTTTGGAGAAAAAAATTTCTGTCGGCAAATTTGATTGAAATTTTGTTTGTCTCTGAAATGGGCAGAAAAAAATATTCTGTTAGCACTTTGTGCCTTAAAAAATATTGTTTTTGTAGAAAACAAATA
>JAAZXX010000123.1 GCA_014239995.1 Verrucomicrobiia bacterium | reverse complement strand
ATACCCGCGCCAGCAGGGTCGCCAACCCAGCACCCTCCAGGCCCATCTCGGGACAACCCAGGTTTCCGTAGATCAGCATCCAATTGAGGACGATATTCAGAATGACTCCCAGCAGCATCACCAGGGTTGGCACCCAGGGTCGGTTGAGAGATTCACAAAACTGTTTACCGCTCACGGAAAGCAGGAGTGGCAGGAGACTGGGAGCCACATACCATAAGTAATCCACTGCAGCCGCAGCAACCTCGGGAGGCTGTCCCAGCTGAGGTAAAAACCATACAAACGACAGAAGAAGGCAGGCCAGCACCATCCCCATGGAAAAGGATAACCACAGGGAGGCCCTGAAAACGTAAGCGCTCTGAACTCGATCTCCGGCCCCAAAGGCTGAAGCTGTGAATACCGACACAGAAGTAAGCATCCCAAAACCAAAGACCATGGGCAGGTGAAACAAATTGACGACCAAAGCACAGGATGCAAGGGGCACCAACCCCACGTGCCCCACCATCAAGGTATCGGCAATTCCCATCAAGGTCTGTCCCACGAGACCTGCCATGATGGGGAGAGCAAGGCAGGCCACGGACTTAAACTCAATCCCCAGTCTCCAGACATCTCGCAAGGCCAAACAGCGCATATGATTCAATCGCCCATGAGTTTGTTTACTCGGGAAAAATCTGTTGGTTGGCAAGCAGCCAAGTCATGCTGGCATCCACGAGGACAAGCATGGACAGCGAACCAAGTGAATCCTATGCGAAGGTTTGGCGGAGGTAATCCAGGCTACGGGTTGCGATGGCCTCCGGACCTTCATCAAACTTGAAAACTTCCACGGATACGTAACCCTGATAGCCCACATCCTTGAGTGCTGAGGCAATGGGAACGAAATCAACATCACCAAACCCTGGACCCTTGAGGTTGGCATCATTGGCATGAAAGTAAGCAAACTCAGGCCATGATTCCCGAATGATATCAGGAATGGGCTTTCCCATGGAACACATGGCCTTGACATCGAGAATAATCTTGAAGGCGGGTGAAGGAATGCGATGGATAAAGTCGATAGCCTCAGCGGCGGTATTGATAAAATCAGTTTCTGAAGGAGCAAGGGGCTCAAAACAAATCGTGATCCCCTTGTCCTCAGCATCACCAATGGCCGGTCGAAATACCTCAACAGCCCAATCAGCAGCCTGTTCCAATGAAACTCCGTCCTCAAGATTACGCTGCTTGGGCGAACCCACCACAATGGATCGTCCCCCCAGATCGTGACAAAAAGAGACCAGATCGCGGAAATAACGTTGTGTCTTTTCGCGTATCCCCTTGTCAGGATGTGTCATGTGCATCCCCTCGGCCTCGACCAATACCCAATGGATACCTGTAATCTCCAATGCATGCCTGAGGGCAAGCTCCCGGATTTGCTGTCGCCGCTCGGAGGATACCTCGGTCACATACCTGGCACAGGTAAACGGGGCTATTTCAATACCGTCGTAACCCGTTTGCTTGACACATTCAAACGCCTTCTCAAAGGACCAATCCTTGAATATTTCATTACAGATTCCGAATTGCATGGGTCCATTGAGCCAAAAAAAACGAAAGGCGGCGATTGGTTTTTTTCAGAAAAAACCGAGCATGACTTTCCAATGTCAGTTCGATGCGTCTTGCGACGCATCGATTCCCGAACCCATGATGACCTTCTCTGCCCCCCTCTTGGCAAGGAATGAGACGTCCTCAGGGCAAACGGCGCGACCCGGCTCGGCGCCGTCCACAGCTTTACGCATCTGATCAAACCACCATGAGGCACGCTGAAGCCTCCGATGGGAACGCTGACGATAGGGCCTGTGACGGTTGCAATGCTGGCTTAATCCAAGTTCGAGCTGTTCGGTGTTCCATTTCATGTGATGTGCACTATGGCAGGCCCCATGGGACATTGGCTGTCGCATGGTAAAAAAAGTCATCGAGATACTCTGGCAGGGAATCGTGGTGGAATGCTCTGCCTGGTATCCCTCAGGCCGATCAAAGTGACTCGTCTTCTTGCTCCGCTATGGATGAGTGGAGTGTGGCTTTGATGACGGACTTCAGCAGGCAGGGACTGATTTGGCGGGTAACATCAGGCAAAGAGAGCCGGGCTGAGTCAACCTGCTACCTGACCCCGAAGAGGACAAACTTCATCAGTTCTGACAACTCAAACACACTGAATTTTGTCTAGATCAACTTTAGCATCAAAAATGCTTCTATTGTTACGTTGGGAGACGGTGATAAACTGGGCATAAAGAAACAAACTTAACTAAAACACTATACATTAGCATGTTAAACACTTTGAAATATTTCATCACTGATTGTTTTCCAGTTTTTTCTTGCCTTCACCAACCCTAACGTGTAAACACAATGTAAATACATCGAGAGCACAATAACCTTACGAAACACAAAAAGGAGGGCAACGTGCAAAACATCATGAAAAAGGGTGGACTTATGCAGCCGATTCAAAACTTCCTGGTGGCTGGTCTCCTCACGGGACTCAACCTCAACGCGCAGATAACAATCACCTCCGATGATATGTATCATCAGGATGGAGAGTATTACCGGGCTTACTCCAATAGGCCACCTGCCCTGCTGCAACGCTTTCCGGTTACCGTAGCAGGTCGGATGGGAAATACTGGGGGGCCAAATTTCTGGGACTTTGCTGAAGGCCCGACAGATGAGGTTTATCGCTACGACTATCTGGCTAGAGAGAGAACCGTGGTATGGAATGATTTTCCAGATGCCACCATCGCGGAACGATCCTTTATGGAAAGTCAACCCAATGACTACAGCTGGATCTTCTTTGATGATGTCAGAAATCTGGGGCGAAAGGTCTTTGGATTCTGGATCAGGAGCAGTAATTTTGATACGCCGTCCAACCCATTTTCACTACCCATCGTGGATTTTCCAGCTGAAATCAACTTCGGCGATACATGGACCACCACCGCGGAGTACCGAAACACTTTGTTGGGTATTCCTGCCATTTACACTGAAGTGCAGTCCTTTGACGTGGACGCATATGGGTTTATTGAACTACCTGAACTGGGTGTTTTTGAATGCCTTCGAGTTAACTCGGTCAAGGATTTTTCCGCAGCCATCGATTTCAATGCAAGCGGTACGTTCACCAACGTTGAGCGGCAGTTTGTGCGTATCTACTATTGGCTGGTAGCGGGCAAAGGGATTGCCGCACAAATCGTATCCGAGCCGAGTGGCAACCCGGTCTCCGAACAATTCAATCTTGCCAGCATGTTCCAGCGCAGCTTTGAAACCAACAAGGACAGCAAGACTGTTGGTTGCCAGGAGGCGGCGCCGGTCTCGGGGCTGGACATTGTCTACCAACCGAACCTGGTGCGCCTGAAGTGGAATGAAGCTGAATGCGCGCAACGCTACAGAGTACAGTACAATATCGATGGTCTGGCGCAGGGCAACTGGATTGACCTGAGTCCGACTCCATACACGGAAACGTTCTTCATCGATACAAAGATCAATGGAAACATGATGAAGATATACAGGGTATTGTCCGAGAGAACCAATTGAGGCCCGAAAACCAGTAATCGCAGATTGGCTGGGTGAGCCATCAAGAAATGCGGCATATGAAAACAACCCCTGAGCGGCAGCAAGCGCCCCGTCACTCATGCTTCAAGCAAGGCAAGGCCTTCAGCCTCATTGAACTGCTGGTGGTGATCGCAATCATCGCCATCCTTGCTGGGCTCCTTCTTCCAGCCCTCAGCATAGCCAAATCCAAGGCCAGGGAAACCGCATGCGCGGGCAACCTGCGTCAAGTGGGACTTGGACTGATCCTGTTTGTCGGGGATACAGAACATTATCCTGTTTATAATTTCGATCCCAGTGTGGCCATGGAGAACCATTACTGGGCGGATGCCTTGGCACCCTACACGGGTGCCACATGGACAAATAAGCTCTACCGGTGTCCTGACTACAAAGGTCTGACACTCACCGGCAATGAGAATGGAGCCTTGTTGGGCAGCTACGGTTACAATGCCAACGGGACTAAATTCACCCCAAGCCGTTACGGACTGGGTGGAACCCTTTCAAAGGTTTTTCTGGAGGAGCGACCAGAGGACCTTCTCGGCGGCATCCTGCGGATCAAGGACTCCATGGTTCGAGCCCCCAGCGACATGATTGCCCTGGGAGATGCACACCTGGTATGGACTCCTGCTGCATTCATGGGGGCTCTATATGGTGAGGCTCATGCCATCGAGAACTTCAGTGGCATGGGGCTGCTTGACATCAATAGCCGCTATGGCGTGCAGCGCCCTTCCTGGCCGGGCAGTGAGGGGATTATCGATGCGACCGCGCAACGACACCGCAACAGATATAACATTTCATTCTGCGACGGACATATCGAAAGCGTCCGAAACAAGGCATTGTTCCAACAGAAAGAGGATGCCCTGAAGCGCTGGAATAACGATAACGCCTCCCATGCCGAATTCCTTGTCCACAAAGTCCAATGAATGCGATTGGAAACCACTGTGAGCAAACAGGAATGAAGAGGCGCTCACGATGAAAAAACAGTTAAATACCCCGTGACGCCGATCTCAGTAAGGCCTCACAGCGATGCCAGTCGTCCAGAGTATCCACATCCTCCAGTGTTCGCAGTTCATGACAACTCAGACCTGCCTGTATTATCCGGGAGCGCGTGACATCCAACACACGTTCGCTACTCCAGGGGATGGCGTCAAATAATCCGTGACATGCTCGTCGCAGCCCAATCAACCAATACCCCCCATCCAGTGCCGGCCCAATAGCGACATCATGCCTCTCAAGCGCCTCACAAGCCTCCACAAGATCTCCCTCCTCGACATAAGGGCAATCCGCCCCAAGACATAAAACACTGTCGCCACGCGCAAGGCATGCGGTGGTCGCTCGGCCCAGACGAGCACCCAGGTCTCCCTCCCCCTGCGGCTTGAGGGTCCATTTGGAGTTCAACTGAAAAGGCTTTATTTCCGAAAGAGCATTGTCAGGCGCAAAACACAGCTGCACGCGGGGAAAGGCTGCAAGCTTTCGAAGAAAAAAAAGCGCCATTGCCCGGTAAGCTTCACAGGCCTGATCGTTACCCAAGGAAACCCCCAACCGCGTCTTCACCAGCCCCGGGCGAGGGGCTTTTAAAAAAACGACCAGCTGGGGTGTCATGGCAAAAAAACGCGACCTCTGTTAAGTAACAAAGATCGCGCTAAGTCTTTAAGAGTGAGAATGATCTATTCAGATCAGTACTTGAGCTCTGCTTGATAGAACTCAAGCCAGTCGTCCAGGTTATTCAAGCTGACTGCATCAAAGGGGCCATTGGGTCCCTCAGCAATGCCGCTGGCAGAGAGAATGGACTGTCGGGTCGCATCATCGTGAATGTAACCATCGATGGCAGCATTCAGTGATGTGATGGCTCCCTGGTTCAGTTTGACGCCTGACTGTTGAGAAATCCATGCTTCCAATTGCGGGTAGGTGGGCTTGGCCTGTTTGATGTAATCAAGCGTTGCAGTCTTGTCCAGGCCCAGACCGTCAAGCACCATATGGTCATAGCCCGCACCGCAACCGGGATAACCATCGGCCAACTTGCCGGCATTTTCGAGTGAAACTTTCTGCCAGAAACGGGGGAGATGCTTGACTCCCAAGGGTCCGGCGACACTGGAACTAACTGTGGGTACGATCTTGCTCATGGCCCATATCATAAGCCCGTGTGGCAAAAGGAGTCAACATGTTTCATGTTAGACCATGCACTGTTTCAAGGGGATACTGAAGAACATGATCATGTAATCTGAGGTGTTTATTGAAAGAAAAAGATGCGAAACGTTCCGGTTGAAAGTAATGCCTTGACGATTACAATCACCACGTCAAGTTATCCTTAAATACAATACTCCTGATAATAGGGAAGGATTTATGAAGAAACGCAAAATCATGCATGCAGGATGGCTCGTCCTGCTCCTGAGCCACTGGACAATGGAAATGGCGTGTGCCGAAACAAGCTGGCCTCAGTGGCGAGGCGCCCATCGGGACGGGATTTCCTCCGAGGTCGGTATAACTGAAACCTGGCCGGAAGCCGGGCCCGAGAGACTTTGGCTCTACAAGAATGCGGGCAAGGGCTATTCAGGTCCTGCCGTGGTGAATGGCCAATACGTGACAATGGGAACCCGCAACAACAGCACCACCCTCCTCTGCCTGGATGCTGCAACGGGTGAGGAGTCATGGTCTACCTCACTGGGAGATATTCTGGGTAATAGCTGGGGAGATGGCCCTCGCGGAACCCCTGCCGTGGAAGCTGAGCGAGTTTACGCCTTGACCGGAGAAGGCGTCCTCGTGTGTACCTCCATCAGCGATGGAAGCATCCGTTGGAAAGTCTCGATGTCTGACCTGGGCGGAAGCCAACCCAACTGGGGTTACACGGAGTCGGTTTTGATCGATGGGTCACAAATCGTCGTCACGCCTGGTGGGGGTGATGGAACCGTGGCTGCACTGGATAAAATGAGTGGCAAGTTACTTTGGCAAAGTGCTGACATTACCGACAAGGCACATTATTCATCGATTGTTCCAGCCAGCATACATGGCAAGATGCAATATATCCAACGAACTGAAAAATCCATCTTTGGCCTTCACCCCAAGACCGGAGCATTGCTCTGGAAAACAGACTTTCCGGGGCGCACGGCAGTGATTCCAACGCCCGTTGTCTATGGAAACCAAGTCTACGTGACCGCGGGATACGGGGCGGGCTGCAAGGCCATCGAGATCCTTGCAAACAATGAGGTCAAAGAGTTGTATGCCAATCGCAACATGAAAAACCATCACGGGGGAGTTGTGCGCATGGGCACACATCTCTTTGGTTATTCCGATGGGGTTGGATGGATGTGCCAGAATCTGATTGATGGCTCCGAGGTATGGTCCGAGCGTAAGGCCCTGGGCAAAGGGGCTGTCACAATGGTGGATGGGAAACTGATCTGCCTCGATGAAAACAAAGGTTCCGTGACACTCCTGGAAGCCTCAACGGAGGGTTTCCGCCAACGGTCACAATTCACACCAGCTCCCCAGTCTGAAATCCGTGCCTCACGCGGCAAAGTCTGGACACATCCAGTGGTCGCTGAGGGTAGACTCTACCTTCGGGATCAGGACTTGATTTATTGTTACACCCTTAAATAGGGTCACGTTCATGCTGGGTATCAGTGACCATGGCTAGCGCGGCGGCTCACAAACCATATCGGTGGCTCCCTGTAACTTACGGACTTCCTCATGGGCGGGTGATGTACTCGTACGACGCGTGACTTCTGACAAGACACTTTCAAGCACACGTGTCAGGCAGTTGAGTTTTTTCAACTGAATGGCAAGGTTCCAGAGTGGTTCAAATTTCTTCCAGCCACTGGTGTAGAAAAAATGCTTGAGCTGGTGCTTGATGGAGCCATGTGAAAGGCTGCCTTGCAGGATGGCATTCCAGGTATAAAAATCCCTGTAGGCTCGATCATAACCGGACTTGAGCGTTTCCATGGGCATTCCATGGGGTTGGAAGACCACATGCCGGGTATCATAAAGATCCCAATCATCGGTCAGTATACGGCCGGATTGATTCATTTTTTCATAGAACAAGGTACCCGGGTAAGGCGTGGCAATGTGATACGTGGCCGTGGTGATGCCCATTTCCACACCCCATGCGACGGTGCGCTCAAAGACGGAAGCATCATCACCATCAAGACCAAACACGAAACTACCGTTGATCATGATCCCTAGGTCATGCAGTCTTTGGATAGCGCGTGCGTAGTCCCGTCCCAGGTTTTGCGTTTTATTGCTCTGCCTCAAATTGATCGGATCCAGACTTTCAAACCCTACAAACAGGCTGCGCAGGCCAGCTGCTGCAGCCTTCTCTATCAAATCCCCGTTCAGGACAGAATCCACGGTGGCGGCACCCTGAAAAATACGGCCCATACCGCGCATTCCATCGAACAGGTCACGGGCAAAACGTGCATGACCAAGAAGGTGATCATCCAGGAAGTAAAGATGCTTTCCAGGCAGGCGGTCTATTTCAGCAAGTGCATCGTCCACTGTCTGGGTATAAAAAGATTTGCCACCCTTAAAAAAAGCATCCTTGTAACAAAACTCACAGTGGTGGGGACATCCCCGTGTGACCACGATGGAATTGGGTACCAGGTAAAGTCGTCGATCGATGAGGTCCCTGCGTATCGGTCTCATCTTTTGGAGGCTACGACTATGAGACCGGTAGACGCTCTGGTGATGACCAGCCCGATATTCCTCAAGGAAACGCGGAAAGGAATCTTCCGCTGGACCGATAAACAAGACATCCCCGTGCGCAGCAGCTTCTTCTGGAAGAGAGGTAACATGCAGCCCCCCGAGCAGTACCAACACTCCCTGTTGACGATAGTGATCGGCGATCTGGTAAGCTCTTTTGGCATTGGTGATATATACCTGGATAGCCACCACATCTGGAGAATCGTCCAAATGAAGCGTTTGGACATGCTGATCAACAATCTCGGCGTCATCCTCGGGGGATAGAAAACTGGCGAGTGTCGCCAGGCCAAGGGGAGGAAAAAGGGAATATTTAATGGGACGCCAAAGGGGACTCTCTGCCTCGACAAGGGAAGGTAGGATGAATTTGATTTTCATGGCTTTTTTGTGTCAGCAACAAAGAGTGAAGATTTACACTTTGTTTTGCAAAGTAATTTTTGATAAAAATT
>JAAZXX010000122.1:6033-8706 GCA_014239995.1 Verrucomicrobiia bacterium | reverse complement strand
ATCTTCTGAAACCCTTTCCTTTTAGGAAAGGATGATGTTGGTCCCTCCAGTGGCGGCCCTGGAAATGCTAACGGTCATTGGAAACGATTCCCTTTAGGTTCCCTGAAAAAGCCGGATGTCTTTCTTTCCATCCTCGGATTCACTCCTCATTGCAGTCCAGTAGCAATACTTCGCGGCTTGATACCAGGTAGCACAATTGGATATTTCAACGCCCGGCAACACCCGCGGCTTGTTCAAGGGCATCCAGGACAATTTTTGGGGTCAAGAGTTCCGGAAGGAGGATGGGCTCCTGCGTTTGCTCCGGTGTAAAGATCAGAACCAAGGGGACGCCAACGCGATGGTGGCGCTTGAGTTGTTCGGTAATCGCAGGATCATAAAACGTGTAGTCTCCCTTAAAGGTGATGCCATTGATCTCTTTGAGTTTTTCTCTGACTGCGGCGATCTCAATGCTGCTGCGCTTGTTGATCTTGCAGTTCCAGCACCAGTCTGCTGTGAAATCCACGAGAACCACTTTGCCT
Organism: Verrucomicrobiia bacterium; assembly: GCA_014239995.1. GTDB lineage: Bacteria > Verrucomicrobiota > Verrucomicrobiia > Limisphaerales > AAA164-E04 > AAA164-E04. Next base: position 8,188 of record JAAZXX010000122.1, on the reverse strand, counting down.
TCGCTGCGAGCCTTCTGGACGGCAGTCTCTGACCAGGAATGCCACACGAATCCGTTTCTGCCAGGGCTTGTTCCTTCTGTTGTGCCCGTTTGAGGGCCCACGGGGTGACGCCAGTCGAGTTCTTTTTCAAGGACCCACCCGTAAGCAAGGGCAAGGCACATCAGGCTCAGGATCAACGCAAGTCCCCTGCGTTTTCTGCCTCGCTGCACAAATGTTCCATAAATCCACGCGCTCAACGCCACTGTAATCAGGAAAACACCCATCCCCAGGTTTCCTTTTTCACCAAAATGCAGGCTGGTGACGGTGTAGAGCCAAATGGACGTTGCAAGCATAGGAAATCCCATGAAAACCTTGAAGTGCTCCATCCATGCTCCCGGCTTTGGAAGTATGCGTAACCACGCCGGATTCCAGCTCAAGAGGACGTAAGGCAACGCGAGCCCCATGGCCACGGTAGAAAACATCAGGATAATGCCGGAGGGTGGTTGCGTGAAGGCAAAGCCCAAGGCCGGTCCCAGGAAGGGTGCGGTGCATGGGGTGGCCAATACCGTGGCCAACACCCCGTTGAAAAAGGCTCCCATACTTCCCTCACCTGATGCAAGCGTTGCAGCTCTGCCTGTCAGGGATCCGCCAGAGACTTCAAAGACACCAAAAAAATTCAAGGCCACCAAGGTGACAAGTAAGGTCATTAACACCAAGAATTGGGGGTTTTGAAATTGCATGCCCCAGTTTGCCATTCTTCCTGCAGACTGGACGCTGATGACCAGTCCCGCCAGGATCCAGAATGAACATAAAACGCCCATGCCGTAGAGCAGGCCTAATTGGAAGATGCGTCGAGGCATCTCTCTGCTTTGATGCACGAAACCAAGGATTTTTAATGAAATCACTGGAAGCACGCAGGGCATGAAATTGAGGATGAATCCGCCCAGGAACGCGAAAAGCATCATTCGCGGATAACCTCCTTGGTCTTCATTATCAGTCGCTGCGGTGTCTGTGTTACTTGCGATGGTCTCGATGATCCGCGAGTCAGTTGGATCTGCGGAGCTCTGATTCGATGCTTGAGCGAAATCTTTGCCAAGTTCCAGGGAGATTTCCCGAGCCATGATTTCGCTGCCCTCTTCGAGGGCAATCAGGACGATGCCTTCAATCTTCGTGGGCCAGGTTTCCTCCCAGTTGAGCATTGTTTTGTCCAGCTGTAGTGGTTTTTCTGCGGAGGCCTTCAGAAGAGTCTTACCGCCGATTTCAAAAGCATCATTCTCGAAAGGATAAAAATCCTTCCAAATAATGCCTTGTCCTGGTGCCAGCTCCAAGGTCAGTTGGCGCTCATCCTCGGCGATGTTACGGGTCCAATTTCCCTTGAGTCGCAGGTTTTCTGCAGGCGGCGGAACTTTCTTGTTCCACGTCGCCAGTATTGAGGCTTCATCAGAAGTTCTTCCCTTTTCTCCAATGCTTACCTTGCCGTGCACGGTTGCATTTCGGGGAACACAGGCTTCCCTGCATTCAAGCCATGCCACTTCTGCCGAAATATCCAGCCGGTCGAATGTCAGAGATTCATCCAGACGTATGGTTGTCAGCAAGATAAGCTCATCGTGATAGGCATAGGAATACAGTCCGGACTTTTCTTCCTTGATGGGAAGTGGCCATTGTATTTCTCCAGGCACAGCTCCTTCCGGAAGTTTCCAGCGGATACTCGGCGGCTGGGCGGCATCACCCCCGTAGCGCCAGTAGGTATGCCAGTCCTCTCTAAGCTCAAAACGCACGCCCACAAGGATCTGCTCGCCAGCGGCAGCCACGGTTTTATCAAAGAGCAGGGAGACCTTGGTCTCGGCTGCCCTTCCTTTCCAGGAGCAAAGTCCCAGCGAAATTAGTAATATTAATCCTGCGAATCGATGACTCATCTTGAAATTCAAGGGGCATTGGCTGGGTGCCTCAACGAAATACCCTTATGTTGCATGCACTCCATGGATGGAGCACGGTTCGTATCGTTTATAGCTATATCAAAATGCTGCATAATGCAATCCATGAACCGCATGCGGCATACTTAACATAGATGCAAGACCCATTATTTTACTTAGGTTTACAGAAATACAAGGGCTTGTGAGTCGCATGAAGCTTGAATATATCCGTCAAATGTGGATGTTTTTTTCAGCGTATGCAG
>JAAZXX010000122.1:0-6023 GCA_014239995.1 Verrucomicrobiia bacterium | reverse complement strand
GATCCTTGCAACTCAAATCAAACCTGTTTTTGTCGCCTCTTGCAGGCTACACCAATCTGCCTTTTCGGCTGACCGTCAGGGAACTTGGTGGACTGGATCTTGCCACCACCGATCTGGTCAATGCCCGTTCCCTGCTCGAGCGCAATCACAAGGCCCTCTCGCTGGTCAGAACTCATCCCAAGGATACGCCACTCTCGGTTCAGTTGTTCGGATCGGTGCCTGAGGAAATGAGGGATGCCGCTCTTTGGTTGCAGGAACAGGGTGTGGCATCAGTGGACATCAATATGGGGTGTCCGGTACGGAAAGTGGTCCGGGTCGGTGGCGGTTCGGCGATGATGAGCGAGCTCGGTAAAACGGCTCGATTGGTGCGTGGCATGGTCGATGCGTTGCGTATCCCGGTCACCGCAAAGATGCGACTTGGTTGGGATGAAGAGAACTTGACGGCCCCTGCGCTTGCGCATGTGCTAGAGGATGCTGGTATTGCTGCTGTCTTTGTGCACGGAAGAACCCGCGAGCAGGGTTTTAATGGCGTGGTTAATCTGGCTGGGATTGCCAGTGTGGTCGAGGCGGTCAAGCATATTCCGGTCATCGGTAATGGGGATATCACGACCTCTGAATCTGCACGTCACATGCTCGTGGAAACAGGTTGCCACGGTGTCTCCATTGGTCGTGGAGCTTTTTATAACCCATGGATTTTTAGTCATACACGATCCTTTTTAGATACTGGTATTGCGCACGGTGAACCGGGGTTTGAGGAACGCATTCAGGTCATGCGCCTTCATTTGGAACGGATGGTACAGATCTTTGGGGAGCAGAAGGGGTGCCTGATGTTTCGGAAGGTGGCGCCTTGGTATGCCAAGCGCTTTGGCCCTGTGAATCAGTTCAACAAACGTATCGTGCGACTGGAGACATTCCATGAGTTTGAAGAGATCCTTTCGGATTATATTCGATGGCGTGCGCAGTTCCTCGATGATGCGGGAGAACTCAAGCCTCAATATCGCCCCGGATTGCTTCAACCAAGTTTCATGGAAGGGCAATCAGCCGTGGTGCGCCGAGGGCACATTCCGGTTCCCAAAGGCCCGGTGGATGTATGGTAGCAGGTAACACGGTCTGGTATGGGGCAAATGGGTCTTGGCAGACAAACGGCCCACTTTTCCGCCCAAGGTTTCAGGCCCTCCAGGAGTGCATTATTTACCACGGTGGCCTTTTCGATATCCATTCCGGCTTTCACCATCAACGCGGTTGCAAACGTGCCCAGTCGAATGGTTTCATAACGGGTGTTCATGTTGCAGCATTTTCTCAGGATGCATGTGAGGACTCAAGATCTCATGTTTTTAATGTTTTTGGGTTGGTCATGATTGGATCGACTGCTAGGTTTGTTCGCCATGGATCGACTCCCCAAGCCCGACATCATATTGACGCATGAGAGTGATTTGGACGGACTGGTGTCCGGTTGCCTGTTAAAGCGATTGGCCGAAAAGCTGTTTGGTATCGACATTCCGCTGGCGGCCTATCATCTTCCACAATGGCAGAACCGTCAGATGACCGAGCGCAGTGCGTGGGTAACTGATTTGTCCTTGGACGCGCGCGTGGATCGGGAGGGCTGGGTGATTATCGATCATCATCCCTCTGCCCATGACGCCACCAAGGCAAGGTATGTTTTTTCAACTGAAAAATCAGCTACAAGACTTTGCTACGATTTGCTCGAAGAAAACCAGCTTGGTAATCCGGAACTGGAGCGCTTGGTGCATCTTACCAACGTTTCCGATTTGTTTCAGGAGTCGGATCCCGATTTTGAATTGGCATGCGATTACGCTGAGCTGGTGAAGACCTACCATTTTCATCCCTTGATCAAGTTGCTTGAGGGGAATCTGGAATCCTTAATGGATCATCCTTTGCTTGAGGTCATGAAGATCAAACGGACGGTTGAGGACCCTATTGGTTTTGATTGGGCCAAGAGACACCTTGAGCCGGTTGCCCCAGGCATCACCACGGTGGACCTTTCCATAGGCAATCATAACGTTATCATGAACCGCCTTCTCAAGGAAGAGGAGCTTGAGGATCAGGTCTTGATATCTGTCGCGCGAAGGGCTCCCTACCAATACGGCATGAGCCTGCGAAGCAGAAATGGAAAGGCGAGGGAAGTGGCTGGGAAATTCCAGGGTGGGGGGCATGCCAACGCAGCCGGTGCCACCTTCCCCAAATCCGTGAAATCGGTCCCCAATGGAGTGGACTACATCCGACAGGTTCTGGCACCTAAAGTCACCCCTTGCGAGAGTCCTCTCTCGGATCTGGAGTCTGAGTTAGCCGCGCTCGGCGACTAACTCATCAATCCTTTTCGGTATCTTTTTCCGGATTCAGTGATGTCTCGCTCTCATCCAAGGGTTCCGTTACGGTCATTTTCGGGCGTGGGCTGTCAGAAAGCCTTTCTCTCAGCAGGCTCGCCCGCCTGATATCACGCTCTTCTGGAGTCATTCTCTTTGCCTCGCCGTATTGTATGTGGGCAGGCTCGGTCACGATGAAAAGCTCGTCAACAACCGCAGGATCCATATCTGGAAAATGTCCCAGATCCACACCAAGTCGAAGCAGGCTTAGTAGGTTCTTTGCTTCCTTCGAGGAGATGGTGTGTGCATTCGTCAAGATGCCGTAGGCACGTCCAATGTTGTTGAAAAGCATTTCTGGCTTGGTTTCAAGCAGCTTGGCACGGGCGTTTTCCTCATTTTCAATGATCTGTAACACCACTTTGTTCAGACGTTCGATGATTTCCAGTTCGGTTTCTCCCAGGGTCATCTGGTTGGAAATCTGGAAGACATTTGCCAGGGCCTCGGTTCCTTCCCCATAGAGCCCCCTTACCGCCAGTCCAAGCTTGTTGACGGCAGTGATGGTTTGTTGCATCTGTTCAGCGATCACCAATCCAGGTAGATGCAGCATGGCACTGACCCGTATGCCGGTGCCAATGTTGGTAGGGCAGGCAGTCAGATAACCAAAGCGACTTGAAAATGCGATGGGCAGTTTGGCCTCCAGCATGGTGTCGAGCTTGTTGATGGCCTTCCATGCCTCCTTGATCTGCAGCCCGGGAAGGATCGTCTGCATCCGCAGGTGATCCTCCTCATTAATCATGACACACAAGGTTTCATCGGCGCTGAGCACCAACGCTGCCCCCTGTTTTTTCTTGGCCAATTCCCTGCTGATCAGGTGTCGCTCGACGAGTAACTGCCTGTCCAGATCTCGAAGATTGGTCAGTTCCTCTGCAAAACCCTTCTTCATTGGAGCCACGGACTCAACCACGGGTTTAATTTTTTTCAGGTGAGCCTCACGTTCCTGTTTGCTGGCGTGACCTGGGAATGGAGTTTCCTGCAGGTTTCTCGCAAGACGTACCCTGCTTGTCATGACGATGCGGTCCAGTGGGCCCGGTCGCCGACAGACTTCTTGGGTTGGAATCAGGAACTCATTTATATTCATGATGTTGCGGATTATGTTTCAAAATCTCTAATTGTTTCTGCAAGGTTTTTTAAAGAGTCTCGGATCACGGCTGCATCTTCGTAACGTTCTTCTCGAATGGCTTTTTTCAGGTCCTTTTCCAGCGTCCTTGCCTTTCTTTCCAACTCGCGGGTGTTTCGAAAACTTTTTGGAGCCTTGCCGGTGTGGGTCAGGCCTTTATGCATGGATCGCAGCATTTGCTCCAAACCTTCCTCGAAGGCGATGTAGCATTCCGGGCAGCCAAGACGCCCTGATTTCTTGATGTCTGCTAAGGTGTATCCACAGTGTGGGCACTCGGAAGTTTCTGTGTCGACACTAGCCTGAGCCTTATTATCCGTGGATTTAGGGCCCAGTCCCACCAACAAATCCACAAGTGACATGCCTGGATCATCCACACCGTGCACTTGGGCACAGGATTCGCACATGTCCATTTTCTTGATCTCGCCCTCAAGCATTTGCGTCAGGTGGACCGTGGCTTCGTTTTTATGACATACGTTGCAAAGCATTTGATCGGCGAGGAAGGTATTTGTGTAAACCCCTTGACCTCTGTTCTAATCTATCTTGAGGGCAGCCAGATTGCAATTCACCAATTCCGCCAATTTTGTGTTCGAGCGTTCAAAGTCCATACCCTTTGGCTGCTTTACAGGGGTTCCCCAGATACCCGGGTCAGCGCCCGGTACTTGGCCTCTAGCTGGCGTGTTACCGAACCTGGTTTACCCTCGCCGATAACCCGTTTGTCAATCATGACCACAGGGACAATTTCTGCACCGCTCCCGGTCAGGAAACATTCCTCGGAAATGAACAGGTCGTAGCGGGTGAGATTTTTCTCCTCAACCTCGTATCCTGCTTCCTCGGCAAGTTCGATCACCGTGTTCCTTGTGATGCCATAAAGGGCTCCTGAAGCCAATGGGGGTGTGAAGATTTTTCCGTGGTGCAGGATAAAGATATTGTCTCCAGTGCATTCAGCGACAAATCCCTCACTATTGAGCATGATAGCTTCCTCGCAGCCTGCATTGTTCGCTTCGATTTTGGCGAGGATGTTGTTCAGGTAATTCAGCGATTTTATGGCTGGATTCACGGCGTTTACCAAGTTTCTTGCAGTAGCCGCAGTGATGATTTCCATGCCTTTTTCATAAAATTCGCGAGGGTAAAGTTGAATCTCGTTGGCAATGATGATCACTGACGGGCTTTTGCAGGAGTCGGGACTGAGGCCCAATGAACCCGCCCCGCGTGTGACGATGAGCCTTATATAGCCGTTTTCCAAGCCGTTGGCGCGGCACGTTTCCACAACGGCACGACACATTGCCTCCTCTGACATGGGGATACTGAGGAGGATGGCTTTGGCTGAATAATAGAGGCGTTGGATATGTTCCTTGAGCTTAAAGACGCGCCGATGATATACCCGAATGCCTTCAAAGACACCATCACCGTACAGCAGACCGTGATCAAAGACGGATATCTTTGCGTCCTCTTTGCCATAGTAATTTCCGTCAATGTAGATCTTCATCCCTGCTGCGGAGTTAACCCGAAGAAAGACACGAATGACAAGCAATTCTTTGGATATGCGCAAGGCAGGTCCCTGAAAATCAGACCTGATCGCAGTCTTTGGGTAGCTGTTTTTCTGGGCGAAGGAAAAAAGCTCCCGCAGTGAGTCCCAAAGCGCACGCCATGAAGATCAAGTTGTTTGGGGACCTTGATGTCCATTGGTCAAAGGGGGCCCATGGCCACGGGAATTTGAAAAAGGCAAAGTTGAGCAGACCGTAGGTCCATGCGTTCAAAATCAGGAGGAACTGGCAGTAGCGGCGGCCACTCATTTCCAGACGTGGTTTACCCGCCCAGAACAAGCTCGCTCCTAAAGCGATGAGCATGGGGATTACGAAACAGAAGGTCCATCCTTCTAACGGCCCCAGCGCTGACGTTTCGTAGACCATGTGCCTGACTGTTTTCCCTGCGATAGGTAGCAGTGTGATTGGGAGGCACAGCCAAAAAGGCCAGAATCGCCCTGCTGCCACGGCCAAAAAGGGTAGCATGCCCATGGTGAGTGCGAAATCGGCGAACTGATCCAGAGCCCCGAAATCTAGAAAATTCCAGCAGGCAAGTGCCAGAGCATAGAGGACTAGGAGGGTCCACTCAGCGCGTATATCCAGATTGGATTCTTCTTGAGGCGTTGAATGTGCCATCACAAGGTGACGATTCCTCCACAGTCCAAGACCCAGCACAGCACCAAAAACAGCACCGAAACCCGTCTCCATCATGTTCCACCAGTTCATGTGGGTATCAAGTTGGCTGAGGAAGCCCTGACTAAACCAACCCGGATTCCATGCATGGAATGCCTGAAGGCATTGTCCCCCGGGAAATCCAATGCCGCCGGCAAGGATTCCCCACATTCCCAGGCGTCTGGCAAGTGAATCGCGACGTATGCTTCCTGCATAAAGCCAAAGGAAAAAAAAAAAAAAAATCCTGATTAATGAAAAATCTTAAACTCAAAGTTTTCTAGCTCTATACCCATCCCTCTTCATATTTTTCATTGTGAAATCTTCAGA
>JAAZXX010000121.1 GCA_014239995.1 Verrucomicrobiia bacterium | reverse complement strand
ATCACTGGTGGCATGGCTCGCTTCGGAGGACTGTTCCTTTTCGACGGGGGCAGTATTCGACATTTCAGGTGGTAGAGCGACCTATTAACCAGGATTAGTGAAAAATATACCACGCGTCATTCCTGATGTTAAGGCCCCAAAGGACACCTCTGTTGAGAAGGATGGTATTCAAAAAGTGAAGGGGCATTCCGGACATAAGGGTAAACAGCGTGGTCGTGATTATGGGGTGCGCAAACGGAGTACCTGGGAAATTGTGCGGCGTGTATCCGTCTTTTTAGTACCTTACCGCTGGATGGCTGTCGGCACGATAGGCTGTGCGGTGATCTCCCTGGGATTTGCCTTTGTATATCCCAAGATGACTTCTTACATCATTGATGAGGTAATTGCCAACAAGCGTTTAGATCAACTTCCCTACGTGATGGGTGCCCTGATAGGGGCCTTTCTCCTGCGGGAGCTGTTCAACAGTCTGCGTATTATCATCAACAATCATTTTGAACAAAACGTCATCTTCGACATGCGCCAGCAGGTCTATGGACGCCTGCAGCATCTCCCCGTGGGTTATTTTGACCAGCGCGCCTCTGGCGACCTGATGACCCGGGTGATTGAGGACGTCAACAACGTCGAGAGGGTTTTAATTGATGGCACGGAACAGGGGACCGTGGCTGTATTAAGCGTGGCAGGAGTGCTTGCTTTCCTTTTTGCCATGAATCCGACCCTGACCGGGGTTGCCCTCATACCCATGCCCCTCCTCATGGGGGGAGCGTTGATCTATACCTTGACAGCCCATCGCAGGTACCGGCGCCAACGGGAGGCGGCCAGTGCGATGAATGCTCTTTTAATGGACAATCTCCAGGGGATTCGTCAAATCAAGGCCTTTTGTCAACAATCCCATGAAGATCGGCGATTTTCGGATCGTTCACATGCCCTTCGGCTTGGTTCACTCGGGATCATGAAAGCCTGGGCCATTTATTCACCGAGTATGGCTTTTGCCACTTCTCTGGGTACTGGATTGGTTCTTTGGCTTGGCGGACGCATGGTGATTCAAGGTCAGATGACGGTGGGTGACCTTGTTGGATTCGTGCTTTTTCTTGGATTCTTTTATGAACCCATTGCCTGATTGCATAGCTTGAACCAAATGATGCAGGGTGCCAGGGCTGCTGGGGAACGTGTGTTTGATATACTGGATGCTGAGCCTGAGCCTACAGACAGGAAACTCAGTTTCACCGCTCCAATCCGTGGCGACGTGGTCTATGAGCAGGTTGTTTTTGATTACGGTGAGGGGCGACCGGTACTGCATGACATCAATCTTCACGCCAAACCAGGACAAATGATCGCCTTGGTGGGGCCCACAGGTGCAGGTAAATCATCCATTGTCAATTTATTGCCGGGATTCTACCAACATACCGGTGGTTCCATTACCGTGGACGGGCTTGACAGCAAACTTGTGGAGCTGGAAAGCCTGCGACGTCAAATCAGCGTGGTTTCTCAAGAAGCTTTCCTGTTCAACGGTTCGGTCAGGGAAAATATCCTCTATGGTAACCTATCCGCTACAGATGATGCCCTGGTGAATGCAGCCATCGCAGCCAACTGCCACGATTTCATTCGACGTCTTCCAGAGGGATTTGATTCGCACGTTGGGGAACGTGGCGTGAAGCTCAGCGTGGGAGAAAAACAGCGTATCAGCATCGCGCGTGCATTGCTCAAAGACGCTCCTATCCTCATTCTTGACGAGGCGACTGCCAGTGTTGACACGGCTACAGAACGCTTGATTCAAGAAGCTTTGGAGCGTTTGATGAAGGGGCGGACAAGTTTTGTCATCGCCCATCGCCTCAGCACCATTCGTAACGCAGACCAGATCCTTGTGATGCGTGATGGAAGAATTGTAGAGCAGGGGAACCATCCCCAACTCATGTCCCTGAATGGTACCTACGCACGCCTGACCCGGATTCAAAACACGTCTTCCATCGAAGATGGTTTTGCACAAATGCCAGGTTAGATCCGGAAATGCCCCGTTCAGTGCTGGTGCTGCTTGTCAGTTGCCCAGCCAGGGTGGGAATTTCTTGGTGCGTTCGTAGCCATGGCGTTGATAACTTCGGTGCCACTTCAAGGCCCAGATCTGTTTTGGCGATCTTGTTCCGCGAACTGAGTGATCGAAGTAGGCGACGTTCACTCCGTTTCCATGTCGCGCAACGGCAAAATGCATGGACTCCTGTCCGTATCCCGACCATTGGCCGTTGTAAGTGGGGGCTTGATCCTTCGTGCCGTTGCGATGGTCAGGCCCTCCGCCACGCCACATGGCATCGAGGAAGAGTGGTATTTCTGAAACGCTATCCGTAACATTCATGGATCCCCAGTGGTCCTTCTTGGCGCGCCCCTGGATGTCAGATTTGGCGTTGTAAATCCAGTTGTTCCCTCCGTAGCTACTGATCAGAAATCTTGAACCCGCTTCGTAGTCATTGGCAAAATTGGGAAAATTATAAGAGGTGTGGGCTCCACCCCATGCCGCTAATTGACTCTCTGGTGTGTCAACGGGTTTCTTGATTTCTCTGGTCGTACCGCCAGATCCACGTCGATTGATGGCATCCGGGCAAAGAAGCAGCATTGGTTTTTCCTGATAATGTTCAGCCAGTGCTACCACCCATTCCCCTCGTGCCCAACCAACGTCTCCATCGCTGAATTTACCGTCATTGTCGTCGGTATACATTTGCCAGATAATACCCCACTGTTTGAGGTTCGAGACACAGTGGATGCCCTTGGCTTTGGATTTTGCTTTGGAAAGTGCTGGGAGCAGCATGCCAGCCAGAATGGCAATAATGGCAATGACAACCAGTAATTCGATCAAGGTAAACCCATTCAGGGGTGATGACTTGGAACGCAGTTCTTTCATAATGTTTCTCAGGGGTAAGGGCATGCTAATTTTTAAAGGGGAACAAGGAAAGGATTATTTCCTGACGGTTTGCAACGTTGTCCAAAAGGGGGACATGAAGATCAGCTCTACTGCACTCTTCTCTTTCTTAAAGTCGACTTGGTGAAACCTTTTTATCCATAGTTACGGATAGCCCTCTGAATGCCCATGATCATTCATCCCTCATTTTTGTGGTTCAGCGACCCAGCCAGGGAGGGAATTTCTTTGTGCGCTCGTATCCGTGTCTTTGATAACTGCGATGCCATTTCATGGACCAAATCTGCTTGGGAGATGTCGTGGAACGCACGGAATGGTCAAAGTAGGCCACCTTGATACCTTTGCCGTGACGTGCGACCGCAAAATGCATGGATTCTTTACCAGCACCGGTCCATTGGCCGTTGACCGTCGGGGCTACATCCTTGTTGGAATTACGATGGTCCGGCCCCCCTCCACGCCACATGGAGTCAAGAAATAATGGGATTTCCGAGACACTGTCCGTGACGTCGAAAGAGCCCCAGTGGTCCTTCCTTGCACGTCCCTGAATGTCCTTTTTAGTGTTATAAATCCAGTTATTACCGCCATAGCTGCTTATCAGGAATTCCGGGCCCTTGGCTTGGTCTGCCGCGAAATTGGGGAAGTTATAGGAAGTATGGGCACCTCCATAATTTGCCAGTTTATTCTCGGCGGTTCCAATGGGCTTCTTGATTTCAGTGTTGCCGCTGCCAGACCCGCGTCGGTTGATGGCATCCGGGCAAAGAAGTAGCATTGGTTTTTCCTGGTAATGTTCAGCCAGGGCCACCACCCACTCACCACGGGCCCAACCCACATCACCATCACTGAATTTCCCTTCATTGTCATCCGTATACAATTGCCAGATGATTCCCCACTGTTTCAGATTGGAAACACAGTGGATGCCCTTTGCCTTGGATTTAGCCTTGGAGAGTGCAGGTAGCAGCATGCCTGCAAGGATGGCAATGATCGCAATGACGACCAAGAGTTCTATCAGTGTGAATCCCGCTCTACTTGAGCAGTTGGAATGGACTTTCATTAGTTTATTATAGGAATATTACCTAAATCTTACCTGCTCACGGCCGGTTTGAAAGTGAAAATTCAACGTCCCTTTGTGTAGTCTGGTAGTTTGGTAATTTGGATAGTTATGGCAGTATGCTCCAATCGAATAATCTTGCCTCGTCAAGCAGCGATGAGTTTCAATAGCTCTGATAACCCATTTCACTTCAAACCTGATGAACACACTAAATGATTTAACCAATGCGGGTTCAGGCATTAAAGAGTTTGTTGAAAGCGCCTTGGAGGAAACCGGTGGATTGTTGCGCCTTGCCCCATGCTGGGTGCCACGATCCTTCCTGCAACCTGGTTCAAGGCTCAAACTGCACCCAGACGATACCTACGCCTTTGGGGCAAACCGTGGTGGCATCGACGAACGCTGGTTTGCTTCCACCACCGAAGCGGCAAATGAGGGTAGGGTGCATGATGAAGGGCTCAGCTACTGTGTAGTCGGCAAGCAGCGGTTCACCTTGCGGGATGCAGTGGCTGCCTGTGGTTCCACCTTGGTTGGAGAGAGTATCTGGTCTCAATATGGAAAGTGGCCCGTCTATTCGAAGTTTTTTGACAACATGGGGCCGATACCTCACCACATGCACCAGAGTGAGGAGCAGGCCAAGCTGGTCGGTCAGGAAGGTAAACCTGAAAGTTATTATTTTCCCCCGCAACACAACAACGTTGGAAACAACTTTCCATACACCTTTTTTGGCCTTGAACCCGGTACCACAAAAACCCAGGTTCGACAGTGCCTCGAGAACTGGAACAAGGGAGACAACGGAATCCTGGACCTCTCCAAAGCCTACCGACTCAAGCCGGGAACAGGATGGCTGGTGGGGCCTTGCCTCCTGCATGCTCCGGGTTCCCTATGCACCTATGAGCCTCAGTGGGGCAGTGATGTCTTTGGCATGTATCAAAGTCTGGTAGAGGGGCGTCATGTCCCCTGGGATCTCCTGGTCAAGGACATGCCGAGGGAGAAACATCAAGATCTTGATTTTATTGTCGATCAACTTGATTGGGAAGCGAATGTGGATCCTGACTTCAAGGATAACCATTATCTTGAGCCCATCCCTGTTCAGGATACTGCATCGGAGGGGTATGTCGACCGATGGATCGTCTATGGTAAAATGCGTTCCAAGCAATATTTCACGGCCAAGGAACTGACGGTTGACCCTGGTGTAAAGTGCAGGATCAGGGATCTTGGGGCTTATGGCCTCATTTGCACTCAAGGCAAGGGCACAATCAACGGTCAACCCTTGAACAGTCCCAAGCTGATTCGTTTTCATGAACTGACCGAGGATGAATACTACTGCACTGAGAGTGGAGCGCGTGAGGGGGTTGTTTTTGAAAACACAAGCTCCACCGAACCTCTTGTCTGCCTCCGATATTTCGGCCCTGAAGTCAATGGAGATGCACCGGAAATGGCGGGTTATAAGGCATAATGATCTCCCTTCCTTACAGGTTGTGGCTCTTTTGCGGTTCGAAAAAGCTCGATCTCTGGTGGTAGCGACTTAACTCTTTCTCGTATTAATCACAGGACATGTCCATTGATCTGAAACATATTCATTTATTCATCGACCTGGATGCTGCGCAATTGAATCGCTTGGAGTCAAGGTGTGAACGACGGAGCTTTGGCGCTGGAGAAAACATCTTTAAGGAAGGGGATCCAGGGGATGGGATTTATTTTGTCGCTGAGGGAGAGGTAGCCATTAACGTTCGTATGCCGAATCAACAGACCCGACAACTTGCTCGCGTCGGGAATGGTGATTTTTTTGGTGAAATGGCCGTGCTTGACGACGGAGCAAGATCAGCGGCGGTCAATGCCTTGGTGGATACCAAGTTGATATTTGTTCCACGGGAAATGATCATGAGTCTCTTCAGTGAATCTTCTGCCTTTTCCCTTCGATTGTTCAGAGAAACCAGTGCCCGTCTAAGAGAGTTCAATCATAAATTTGTGGAGGAATCCCTGCAATCCGAGCGTTTGTCTTTGGTTGGGCGGTTTGCCAGGTCGATTGTGCATGATTTTAAGAATCCGCTTCATGTCATTAATTTGGTTTCAGAGTGTTCCGTTTTCAACGGAGGGGAAGAGAAGGCTCGTAAAGACACCCATCAGCTGATTCATCAACAGGTGCAGCGCATGAGTGACATGATTAATGAATTGCTGGAATTTTCTCGAGGTGGTCCTTCGGAGCTTGTTCTCTCCAAGCATCCTTACCGCGATTTTATCAAAGAGACCATTGAAGAAATCGGGGCAGAAACCGAGAGCAGAAGGGTACGCCTGATATTGAGTGATGAAGTGCCTGATGTGGAGGTTAATCTCGACCCTCGGCGTTTCAAGCGCGTTTTTTACAACCTGATTGCAAATGCATTGGATGCGATGACCGAAGGTGGGACCATCACATGGACGGTCCGGCAAACGGGTGATTCGTTAGAGACGGATATTGAAGACAGTGGTTCAGGTATTCACCCAGATATTGCATCTCGTATTTTTGATGCCTTTGCAACACATGGCAAGAAGCAGGGGACGGGTCTGGGACTTTCTATTTCCAAGAAAATTATTCAAGACCATCGTGGGGACATACGCGTTGTTCCTAACCCCGGCAAGGGTGCTTTGTTTAGGATCATCCTTCCGCTTTGATGAAAAGATCGATGCTCTCGAAACATCGGGCACCCTTTTGCCGAAGATATTTCGGTCTGCGTGTTAAACTGTGAAGGCGTCAAGGGGTTGAGCACGGTGGATGGCTATTTTACGATCCTGCGCGTGTTGCTCATGACGGTCCTGGAAGGTTACGGCTTTCTTTTTTTGCCCAGGCGTTTGATACGAAGGTTTCGGTAATGCACTTCATCCTGGTGGTCCTGCAGAAGTATGTGTCCCTGATGCCTGAAGCCAAACTTTTCTACCCTGCTGAATTTGCTCGTAGCGACGGCATCCAGCACCCTCTTGCTTCCCAGCTTGTAGCTGAGCACCATGATTCCATTGAGCCAATGTTCTGCCTCCTGCTCTTTCACCTGTATGCGACTCCTGTTGAATGACCCAACAGGTTGAAGCACCCGATTTTCTGCCGGAAAAACATCATAAAACGCAGCTGTCTGCCATTTGGGGCCGCGTTGAGCGTCCGGATGTTTTGTGTCATCAATCACTTGGTATTCGTGACCGATGGCCCCTCCGCGCTCCTCCATGATAAAATACTTCACACCGCTGTTGGCGGCAGGTGCCACTTTCCACTCCCACTGGAAGTCAAATTGTCCGTATTTTGACTTGGTGATGATGTCCCCACCTCCCCCTTTGTCGACATGCGTGAGACAGTCGTTTACGATGCGCCAGCCCTTTTCCGGAAATTGCTCCTTTTTGAAGCCCCTCCAACGGTCGGTATTTTTGCCATTGAACAGGTTTCTCCAGCCAATTTCACGCCATGCCTTGCTAAGTGTGTTGACACGCTTTGGCTCCATCAGTTGCATGGGTTCAGGGAGTGATCTGATTTTGATATTCCTGAACCAAACCTCGTCATGGTGGTGCTGAAAGACAATATGACCTTTGCTAGACTTGGCGAAAGCCTTGTGAGGGGAAAACTTGCTTTTGGCGATCAATTGTTCCATTCCGAAGGAACCCAACCTGCATGCGACAACCTTTTCCCCGTTCAACCAATGTTCCAGAAGGTTTCCCGAAAGCAGGATACGCGAGTGATTGAATTCACCTATCGGTTTGAGTGTTTTTCCTTCTGCACTGACCAGACCATAGAGTGAACCTGCTGAGGTGAGCCTGTCCTTGGCGTCAGGATGCTTTGAGTCATCCAGAATTTGATACTCAGGACCTGTATGCCAAGCTTTGTCACTGATTTCCTGTACCTTGTACATCACACCACTGTTGGCCCCTGGTGTTGATCTCCACTCGAACACCAATTCGAAATGCTGATATTTTTTCTTTGTGATGATGTCAATGACCTGCCCATCTGGGTTGGACCTCAGGGTCGCATCGTCCCCCAAGTCCCATCCTTTTGATGGGAATGAGCTCATCTGGTAACCACGGAGGGCTTCCGTGCCTGAGCCGTCAAATAATATTTCCCACTCTCCTGCGAGCACAGATGTCACAGAAAGATAGAGTAGCGTGCAGAGTTGCAGGGCATGGCGGAATGGTTGATGTTTCATGTTCTTGAGGGTTGTCAGAGCTCACAAATAAGCAAAATATTAACCGTTCGCAATCCTTAACTTTGCCTATCCCATGGTAACCCTCTCAGGGCGATACGTCTCAGGCAAGGACGCATCCTCAGGTGATCCGGATTTAAGAGTCAGGGGATGATGCATAACGTTTATCGGCCTTTTCCATAGGCCAGGAAGTGGTTCAAGCTTCCTGGCATGTAATCCTTGAAATGGATTCCCTTATTGCGCATAAAGGAGAGCGCGTTATCTGGGGCAAGTGCCTTCAGGCAAATCCGGATGTAGCGAGCAAACAGTTCTATGGAAACCTATTTTAACAACCTGACTACAGACGAGGGTGGTCGGAAACAATTGCTTCAGGATATCAGGAATCTGATCGAGGAAGCGGAAGGCTTGATCAGGAACACGGCCGAGGATTTACCCGAAAAATCCAAGTCCGAACTGTTGGAGCGTCTAGAACGACTGAAAAAATCCTGTCACCGTATCGATGAACAGACATACGCTGGCGTGGAAGTGCTGGATCAGATCATTCGTCGCTACCCCTACCAGTCCTTGGGTTTGGCTGCGCTTGGCGGTCTCCTGCTTGGTACTG
>JAAZXX010000120.1 GCA_014239995.1 Verrucomicrobiia bacterium | reverse complement strand
TAAACTAAAACCGGTAGCTGTGGGAGATCAATGGTCAGATCCAACCATATATGCTGTTCCGGGAGATTACACGGTCACCCTGTCAAAACGTGTGGACGGTAAAATAACCCAGCTTGCGCCACCAATGGATTTTAAGGCCTGCCGGCGTACAAAAAGCCCCTGATCGCCAAAAACAAAGCGACGGATGAAAATGCGGGGAAGGCAGCGAAGCCGGGAGCCCGTCATGAGCCAATGTCGTTGGTCAAACCGTTTCCAGAAACCGCCACCCACCACGCTTGGATCCCTCAAGCATCGCAGCATGGCATCCAATCCATCGCCTGGAAGTCGAGTGTCAGCGTGCAGAAAAAGGATGATGTCTCCCTTGGCAACCGCTGCACCTGCATGCATTTGAATGCCTCGACCAGGTTGGCTTTGAACGATTTTGAATCCATGTTGTCGCATGATGTTCAGGCTTTTGTCCGTACTGCCCCCATCAGCCAGGATCCATTCTGCGTCAGCGGCGACTTTCTGGAGATGATCAGCCAAGGGATGAATCTGGCCCGCTTCATTCAGCACGGGGATCACGATGGAAACAGAGGGGTTTTCCTTGAGAATCTGGGAGCTTGCATGCCTGGATGCTTCGAGTCGCCAGAGAGCAAGCCCAACCAGAGCCCATGATGTGTAGACGCCCAAGGTCAGGAGGGAACCGCTCACGGCATCTGCACCCGGGATGGAATAAAAGGCGAGAAGCACCAGTGCACTCCCCTCCCTGAGACCTGCTCCTGCGAGACTGATGGGGAGGCTGGCAATGATGGAGATGACTGGAAAGATCCACAGGATGTCCCACCAGACAAAAGAGGCTTGGGTAACGGCCTTGAGGTTGAAAACCATCACCATGTGAAGACACAGGTGCACCGCCATGGAGGCCAGGGTTGCCTTCATGGCGGTGCCAGGATGTTCCCACAACCACGCGGCACCCTTTCTCAGGTGGTTCATGAAAAGCCCGAGTGGTGATTTTCCCTTGCCATGCCAAAGACTCAAGCCACTGACGCTACCCAGCAGCAGGACCATCAGTCCCGTTGTCCAGAAAACAGGTAAGCTCAGCTGGGACCATGTCAAGGAGTCAAAACCTCCGGAGAAGTAACCGAATGCTGCCATTGAGATTCCAACTGCGAGGGCACCTGTCAAACCGAAAAAACGGTCCAAGGGAGCCATGGCCAGCACCTTGCTCAGCGAGAGGCGGTACCAGCGAGCATAGATCATGGATTTTGCCATATCTCCCCCAACCGTTCCAAAGAGGAAGGTGTTGAAGCTGTGTCCCAGAGTCACGGCCCTGAGCGTGGCGCCCGGATGAATGGTTGCGTGGCTCAATCTCAGCATCAAATGCCAGCGATAGGATGCAAATGCCAGATGGACGCCGAACATGACGAGGGAGAGAAGTGTCCATTGCCAGTTGGCGTTTCTCAAGACTTTCAACAGTGCTCCGGGTTCGAGGCTGCGAAACACAAGGGCCATCAGGATGCCCGACACGATCAGTCCGATTCCACGGGACAAGCAAACTTTTGCCTTGCGCGCCGTGGGGGTTTTATTGGGGACACTTGAGTGAATCTGGTTTTCCATGGGGGCCGCCTGTGTGTGTTGCGGATGGTGCATTTCACCACTTTTAAAGGCTGGGTTCAAATTCTTTGAGGTGAGTGCTGCGGCTATGAATCCCATGGAACCTGGTCTTGTCGCACCCTTTTCACTCAACCTGGTATTCCCATGTGTTAGGGTGCATGTGTTTTGATTCATGGGGCCTGACAATCCGATGAACCTTCTTGAAGAGTTTTCTTCGGGGCGCCTGGCTCTGTTTCTGGTTTTTCTGCCTTGCCCTCAAATACAGCAACGATACGGCAGGGCGACGGATCAAGAGCGATGCGACTTCCCCGGCCATGAGAGGGATGGCGAGTCCTTGGAGGATGGGGGCAAAAAGAGTCACGCCTGTCCAGTGGGTAACTTGCCATGGCTGTCAATACCATGGTCCGAAAAGTTGAATTCCAAGCAAACCCGCGCATGGGAGGGATCCGTAAACCAGTTTTTGGCTGCCGTCTCACGATATTGGACTGCGGGCCTTATAGTTTGGAAAACGGAGATTACGGGTTCAAATTGCCAGAAAAGGCGCAGATGATCAGATAATCATGAAAAAACAATACGAGAGAAATTTAAAAAAAAACGTGTAACCATACTGTATACAAAGGGTCTATAATGATTTCTTTTTTCTTCGGCAAGAAAAGTTGTTGACGGATTACAGGCGCAAGTTTTCGATGGGGACGTTCCCGTTTATCAATTTATTCATTATTTATGCGCCAGAGGTGTTCAAACACTGCAAGCCGTGAATGACTTATGAGATACGTCAAAATTCTTACCTTGGTTGTCGCCATCGCTGCGGCATTTAACTTTGAAAGTCATGCAGCTGTTGAAAAAGCAGCCTTCCTTCAGGGAAGTGAACTTGAGGGAGGAGTCCCTTTCCTTACTTCTGCAGCCCCCATCAGCATAGCATGGAACGAACGATCATCGATCGATCCCAGAGTATTTGAGCATGACGTGCGCACGCCACATCAATTGAAGGTGCTTGAAGATGGAGACTACATCGCATTGGCCACCATGCCAGTGATCAGTTTTGACACGCCTGACAACAGGCCTTCACAGGGCATTGAAATATTCGTCAATGGTGAACCCGCGCCTGGCTCCATGGGGCAATCCGGTTACATCCGCAATCAGCCCCGCAACAGCAACATGCAAAATGAAACTTCGTGTCATGCCCACCTTCTTCTGCCGGGTTTGAGCGCCGGGGACATTATTGAGCTCCGGGCATACAAGACAGCGCAACCCGCCATCAATGTGCAAATCCAGACAGCTAGTTTGCTTGTTGAAAAGGCGGAGGATTCCACGAAACTATTCTCCGCGGTTTCTGATGACTCTCTCGCTGGGGTGAATCTCAACCCTGACTTCGAGGGTGCCGGTGAGGACCCTGTGCAGCTCGTCTGGCAGTCCAACCGCAAAGACAGTAACTTTGCCCACTCGGAAGGATCTTCCAGTATTAGCCTCGGCAAGGGCCTCTACGTTGTCTACGTCAATGTGCCGCTGCAGCGTCGATCCTCCTCGAGACTTTCACCCAGCCTCGAGATTCTCCTCGATGGTCAAATCGTTTCGGGTGGTCAGGCCAGGCAAGGATACAACAGGAATGCCAGCGGTCACATCGAATCCTCCGTTCACTTCTCCGGTATTATCGAAGTCGCCGGGAACGAACAGAACCTCGATGTCCAGATGCTCAGGTATGGCAATTCTGGCAATACGGGCAACGCAACCCTCCCTGACGGCAAAAAAGCGTCCATCCTTCTTGAAAAAGTCAGTAGTTCAGTCGCGTTCCTGAGCACGGGAAGTGAGACCACCGATGCGGATGATCCAACCAACTGGAACACCGCCACCAAGGAGCAAATTGTATGGGAAACCCCGGTCAATGCCGACTCCAGTGTTTATGCGCACAACGGTGAATCCCTCACATTGAAAAAAGCAGGCGACTATCTATTAACCTACAACGACACACTTCAAAGTTCGGCTGCTCGCCCCAATCCGCGCATCACCGTCGAAATCAACGGTCAACCCTACCCGGGTGCAGAAACGAAATCGCACTATATTCGGAATGCCAATGGACACAATACGTCCTCCACCGCCCTGGCCATCCTTTTGGAGGGTCTTTCCGCCAACGACGTTGTCACCGTCAGCACCCAGCGCGAAGGTCAAACCGGTCATGTAGGTATTGAGGAGTTTTCCAACGAGGCAGCCATTTTGGGCCTGGTTCTAAAAAACAGTCTAGATCCTACCGGCATAGCGGCCGCACCGCGCATTGTCTCCTTCGCCGGCGATGCCAACGGTTTTTCTATCAACCTTCAGGAATTTAACCAATCTGTGGACTTGGAAACCATTCAGGTGTCCCTGAATGGTAACCCCGTAGAAGTCGTATCAGATCAGTCCGGTGGCATGCTTTCCGTGAATCATGTGTTTGAAAGTGTTCCTGATTCCATGAGTTCCCACGCCGTGCAACTCGAATACAAGGATAGTGCTGGCGGTACTCATGTGGCTGATCTCAATTTCACGGTCAATGCGGTTTATTCCAAGCTTCCAGCCTCTTTTGCCAACGGGTCCGTGGATTCATCTTCCAGTGGTTTTGTGGCTAATGTCTCCCAGATCAGTACTGCTCAGACTGGCGTCAATCACGTCCACGGAAACACCATCGGTGGTGCCGAGAGTCAGTTGAGCGGGACTTTGACAGATGCTGACGGCAATCATTACATCAACGAGGCTGCCTCCGAGGGGGCTTCCACTTGGGAACTTAACGCTGCAAACCTCTCACTCATTAACCTCGAACAGGATGCCGGAAGCGCCGGCAACTTCAATGCTGACAATGGGCACCCAGACGACTTGGTTCCCAACATCCCGGGAATTAATGACAGCAATGATGGTATTGCTGCAGAATTCCTGACCTACCTTGAATTGGAAGAGGGATGGCACACCCTTGGTGTGAACAGCGACGATGGATTTCAGTTGTCCTCCGGACCCTCCACGAAGGACCTTTTGGCCCAAGGCCTCGGAGAGTTCAACAGTAGCCGCGGCTCGGCAGACACAATCTTTGACATCTATGTGGAGACCTCGGGTGTCTATCCCATGCGCCTCCTCTGGTTTGAAGGCAATGGGGGTGCCAATGTGGAATTCTTCAGTGTCGTTGAAGGCGAGAAGATTTTGGTGAACGATCGGGATCATCCCAAGGCCATCAAAGCTTACAGCAAAGCCAAGAGTCGCCCCTATGTTTCCAGCTTTACACCCGATTCAGGCGTTCTTTCTGATGAAGTCTCCTTTACCGTGACTCATGGGGATATTCGTGTCGTGCAGGACTCACTGCAATTGACCATTGATGGTATGCTGGTGATCCCGCCGAATATTGATGCTGATGCGAGAACGATCACTACTTCCTACAAAAGACCAACGCCTTTTGATGGCGGGGAACATGTGTCAACCCTTACTTATATGGAAGACAGTGATCCCCGGGTGACGCGAACCGTAGAGTATCGTTTCAGTGTCCCCAAGGGCATGCATTCTGTCATCAATGATGGTGCATTTGCCTACTTCCAGCTTGGAGAAACTGCCGGAGGTCAAGCCATCAATGCCATGGGTGATACACACAAGGGAACCTATCAGAACGGCCCCGAGTTTGGCCAGGAACGATTGGTTGTGGGGGCCAAGTCTGCTTCCGTTCTCTTTGACAAGGAGCAGCAGCATGGAATGACGCTGATCAACCACACGGACATCAACGTATGGGCCGGAAATCCCGGCTGGACGGAAAAAACCATTGAATTCTGGTTCAAGGCCCGCAACCTGCCCAATGCAAGCCCACACATGGAGGGAGCCCCCATTTCCCAGCGTCAGGTGATCTATGAACAGGGTGGAGCTACACGTGGCATCAACGTCTATCTGGAGGGAACACAGGAGGGAGACAAGCCCAGTGAAGCCAAATTGTGGTTTAATATCCTCAATCGTGCGGAAGCGACTCCCTGGGGAGGAACACTTCCATTCAATGAGACCGAGGGTGTTGGTACGGACCGGGATGCGATTGCCCTTGGGACCACCATCCAGGCCGATACTGTCTACCATGCCGTTATGGTGTTTCAAAGTGTTCGTGAAGATGGCGACTTGTCCGGAATCATTACAGGTTACCTGAACGGTGAGTCCTTTGGGGAAGCATCGGGTGCGAACATCCTTTTCAATCACTCCGATGGCATTGCCATTGGACGCAGAAATAACGAGGTTTCCTTTCACGACCTGATCATCAATAGCGGAGGTACGCCTGATTTATTCAGCTCAGCTGACCAGTTCAATTATGACGGATGGCTCGACGAATTTGCGCTCTATAATGTGCCTCTGACGGCTGATCAGGTCAAGGCTCACTACGAGGCTGGCAACGCGGAAGTAGCTTTCACACCCGAACCGGTGGATCCCGTTTCCTCAGGTGGTCAGGTGCATTCCATTGCTCTCTCTGGGGGTAATGTCGTGATTGAATTTGAGGGTAACCTCAAGAGTTCAGCGACGGCTGCAGGTCCATATGCACCGGTAGCAGGGGCGGTGTCTCCATTCACGGCAACGGCAGATCAATCGACCCAGTTCTACATTGCAGAGTAGTATCCAGCGCTTACGAGTGGCGGACTGTGAATCACCTAGGCCGGGCCAGTCATGGCTCGGCCTTTTTAGAGATTAGAAACAACTGTCCCAGGGAGTGCGGTTAAGGCTTGAGCCATGGTGGGATCTCTGGCAAGAAATGCCCGTGCTGTTTGCAAATCCCGTGATAGGCGAACATGCCGCCATCATGCATCAAGAAGCGACACAAGAAAAAATCATCGCCGGATTTCATCAAGATCTGTGCGCCTTCTCTTATGGCGTCGGGGTCCTTAAACCTTTGAAGATCATCGCTCCTTCTTTCCAACTGGGAGATATCAATGATCCCCCATCTTTCATGCGGTTTGCCCGGCATTATGTGGATGGTATCCTTGCGCCGATTGAGTTGCCGGCCATTTTGTCGGCTTCCTGCAATGCCTCCCAAAACGAGCTGGATAAGTTGCTCGAACTGGATGTCCAACTCAGCCATGAGCAGGCTTTTAAGGTGTTTGCAAAGCCAAGTCGCATTTTGGCTCGATCCCAATTGCACCAACTCAGGGATCTAAGGGGTGCAAGGATTCTCTCGCGTTACCATGAGGCGGTCATGGAAGGACGCGCTTTTGCTTGGCATGTGCTTGTTTATGGTTTGGTCCTGCAGACTTTTTCCATTCCCATCCGACAGGGACTTGTCTCGTATCAATGGCAGGTCATGCAAGGCTTTGCACGGGCTGCAGCCAATACTTTCCAATGGACCCAATCCGAATGGCAGCAAGTACATTCCGAGATTGAGCAGATTCCAGTGCCTCCGCTGGAGTCTCTCCCGCGCTCATCGGCGTTGCCGATTTCCATCCAGGCCCTGCCCTGAGCCTGTTTTCTGGACTCTGAATGCGAGCTTGATGGCGTATCCTGTATAACTCCCGTGTCGAACCAATGCTCATGACCCTGGTTACGTGCCGCTTCCTTGGATCCCAAAGATACCGGGATCGACGTGTTGCTTGAACCAATCACTGCTGTCCCGAAATTCAGTTTCATTAGCATGAGCCGGGATGAACTTGCATGTGCGCGTCTGGGACTGGCCTTGATCCAAAACTTCAGGAGGGGGACTTGGCTTCTGCGTTTTGTTTGGCAATCTAAAAGTAGCCCCCATTGCCTACGCTTTTTTTGATGAATGACCTGAAAATCACCTTTTGCCTCTTTATGTGTCCAGGGCCTCTGCGTGGCGAGGGTGATCTGGATCTCCTTGAACCCGTTGGAAGCGAAGGAATGCTTCTCCCTTCGCGAAACACCGCTCGATGCATTGGAAAGAGTCTGCGCTTTGGAGGTTTTGAAACCCCAGTCCATCGCAGATAGTCGAGTGACTGTTCCCTCCATAGATGAGCGGGCAAATGGTCAGGAATATTTCATCCACCAGGTGACTTCGGAACATGCTGTCGTTCAACCTGCCGCCGCCTTCCAGCACCATGCGTTGAATGCCCCACCGATGGTGCAGCCATATCATCAGTTTTTGTAAATCAATCTCCTTTTCCCCAAAGGACATGACCTTGATCCATGAGCGTTCCTTGAAAAGTGGTAAGCAGCGAGATTTTCCCCTTCGGGTGGTTGCAATCAGGATAGGTGAGAAATCCAGTTCAAAAACCCGGGAAGCAGGATTGAGCTCGCCCGAGGCGGAAACCACGATACGGCGGTTGTATTCCTCCATGCCCCTTGCTTTGCGCCAGCGGCAAAAACGGGGGAGACCAGGGCCCATGTCAATGGCAGCGGATTCGATGGTTTTTCTGCCGCACATGACCGCATCCATCGACGCTCGTATCTTGAATAGTCTCAGCTGGTCTCGTCTGCTTCCGAAACTGGACATGGAGCCCCCCTCCGAAAGAGGAGTAGATACCTTGGGTTCCGTTTGGGGTCCGCTGGTCTTCCCGTCGGCTGTCATGGCCATGTTCAGGGCAATCCATGGGCGTGTACTGTTTTTGCTCAGGGAGGACATTGGGTCAGGAATGAATCAGCATGGCATCACCGTAGCTGAAAAATTGGTATTTTTCTGAGATGGCCTCCTGATACACACGCTGCATTTCTGCGACACCATCTGTTGTTCCAGGTGCAGCAAAAGCAGAGATCAGCATCAGTAGACTGCTCTTGGGAAGATGAAAATTGGTGATCAACCTGTCCGTCAATTGAAATCGAAAAGGGGGGTAGATAAAGATGCCTGTTTTAGAAGCAATGTCATGATTGGCATTGCCCGGCTTCCAGTCCTGAGCCAGCGATTCCAGAACGCGCAGGCTCGTGGTTCCGACCGCGGTGATCTTGCCTCCTTGCTGTCGTGTCTCCTCAATGGCCCTCAGCGTCGCCTCAGGAACGTCATAGGATTCTTTGTGCATGATATGGTCTGCCACCCATTCGGCTTTCACTGGGGTGAATGTGCCCAAGCCGACATGCAGGGTGACCCATGCGATCCGTATGCCGGCATCCTGGATGTTTTTAAGTAGTGCAGGCGTGAAGTGAAGTCCCGCTGTTGGAGCTGCCACGGAACCCTTGTTTTTTGCATAAACCGTCTGATATCGATGCCTGTCCAGCTCCGTTGGGCGCTGCTCCCGG
>JAAZXX010000011.1 GCA_014239995.1 Verrucomicrobiia bacterium | reverse complement strand
TCTATTCCTCATGACTGGCTCTTTCCTGAGCAATCGCCATGACGTTACAGAGCAGGAGCTTAAGGAAATGAAATGGCGCCTGCCCGGCAACTTGTCCCGTTTGCTTCCCTCATACGTCATACGGAATGAAAAGTTCGTCGAGATACTGCAGCGTTTGCTGAGTCCAGATCCAGCACGACGCTACGATGATGCCCGTAAGGCGGAATCCTATGGGGAAGGCCTTGCCATCGTTCATAAGCAATTGACCCAGCTTAATATCGATTCGGAATATCGGCGTGATTTGGCCTGTTACATTGAAAAATACCATGAAGCAACACGTGGTCGTTCAGTGCACTTTTCCTGACCATCCGTGTTCCAATGAGGACCGTGGTTGCAGTCGAATCTTCCAACCATTAACCCTTGCATGAAGTCACCAGCTGCCATTTCAGATGGAAAAGGATCCTTCAATATCAGGGAAACCTTGGGTTTCCCATGTCTGTCGCGCAACGGTAGGGTGCTTTCAGGATTGCTTTACAACTTCCATCACTGCGAATTCACCCGAATTCCATGCGGAGGCCACTGCGTAGAGTTTTTCGACCTTGCCGTCCTTATTGTAGGCGGGTTTCCATGCCGCGTTGTGAATGTGGGTGAAGAGCTCAAGGCCAAAACCTTTTTCTGGGTAAGATTGTTGCTTATCCAAATCATACACGCCCCTTTCAATCCAAAGAACACGTCTCCTGTTCTATTGTCCACCGCAAAACCATCGCGTGCTCCCGTTAATTTGGGGGGACCTCATCTGTCATATGCTCAGGTCATCCACATGGTTAAATTTAAAGGGTGCGGATGGTTTCATTTACCAGTTGCTCAGGCAGATGCTCTCCCTTGGAACCATCTTTGGGGCGAGGATCGGCGTTAGGTGAAAAGAATTGTTTTATCCATATTCTTGTCAGGGTCGCCATGGTGCCGGCCCAGCAGAATCCTTTGGCTGAAGGTGTTTTGCGTCTACTTTTCGGTACCATGCATGCAGAGCAGATTGCATTTGTCTACTGCGCAATGGGTATTTTTCAATGAGGTCCTCCTGTTCACCGAGGTCATTACGCAAGTTAAACAGCTGCGCTTGGCCATTTTCCAGGCGCTCAATCAGTTTCCAGTCTCCGTTTCGAATGGCCCCCCCCGGAAAGCCACCTTGGTTGCTGTAGTGGGGATAATGCCAGAAAAGTGCACGGTGTTGTGTGTGTGTGGCGCCTCTAAGAATTGAGGCGAGTGACATACCGTCCAGGTGCTGGTCTGGCATTGGATCGTGACCACTCAGTTCAAGGAGTGTAGGGTAGAAGTCCATACTGACCACGGGGAAAGCGCTTGTGCTGCCGGGGCGAGTCATGCCAGGCCATTTAATAATGAAGGGGATGCGGATCCCCCCTTCATAAAGCCATCCTTTACCGCCTCGCAGTGGGAGATTCGAAGTTGGGGATCCCTCCGAGGTAGACAGGCCTCCGTTATCTGACGTGAAACAAACAATCGTCTTTTTTCCGAGTCCCAAATCCCGCAACGCATTGAGTACTCTCCCGACGTTGGTGTCCATGGATTCCACCATGGCCGCATAAACAGCATGTGATTGCAGGGAACGCACCTTGCGTGGTTTTACGGCGTCTGCCCAGACTTGTTCTTCATCTGCGAAAGCCTCCTCAGTGAGGAAGCCAAGGCGTGTTGCTTTTTCTCGATATTTTTTGATCAGGCCTTCGGGGGCCAGCAAGGGGGTATGAACTGAATAGAACGAAAGGTAAGCCAGGAAGGGTTTGTTTCTGTTTTGGGCAATAAACGCGATGGTTTCATTTGCCAACCGCTCAGGTAGATGCTCTCCCACAGGGCCATCTTTGAGGCGTGGATTTGCGTAAGGCGAAAAATATTTTCCAGCCTTAAAGGGACCCCCAGCACGCCATCCACCCTTGTTGATGTCAAAGCCTTGTTTTTCAGGCCAATATTCAGCCGTGGGACCCAGATGCCATTTGCCTGCGAAAAAGGTTGCATACCCCTTTTTTTTGTAGGCTTCGGCCAAAGTGGTTTCTGAAAGCGGCATGCGATTCTGGAGTGGTGCAGGTTTGAATCGGCCGGATCGAGTCCCTGTGAAAAAGTTGGTTGCATCCACCCTTGATGGATGTTTGCCGGTCATGATGCTGTATCTGGTTGGGCTGCAGACAGGGTTGGCGGCATATCCCTGTGTGAAGCGCATCCCTTCCCTTGCAAGGCGATCAATGTGTGGTGTTTCATAAAAAGTCTCCGGATTGTTCGCACCGATATCCATGTAACCAAGGTCATCTACCAGGATGAAGACCACATTGGGAGGATCAGCAGTGATCAACGTGGGTATCGTAAAAACGCTTATCAGGCACAAAAGAGCGAATGTCAGGTTTTGCATGACAGGAAACCTCTCAGAACATGGAGGTATGTAAAAGATTTTTGGCGTGCTTCTTTGTCATCTCGTTTTGCATGAGTGATTACCACTGACGAGCATGATTCCATGAGGAGCCAAATGTGGAAAGTCCCTGATTCGAAGGCTGCCGTAGTCCTCCTTCCATTCTGTATCCAAGGATGGGATGGGGGGGCCTGCACCTTGGTTTTCAACGTAAACCGAAGTGGTTTCCCCACGATCCTTTGAGTAGTCTGTCGACATGAACAAGATCGTTCGATTTCGACAGCTACGCACGGTGACACACCACTATGTCAGTGATACCATAGCTCTGAGTGTTTCTGAATTCGCAGGAATGGATGTGCCTTCATCTGCAGGGGCATTTGCCCAGTGGATTGCTGATCATGCACCTGAATTGATGCTCAGCCCTCAACTCTCCGAGATGACACGCATGAAGTTGAGCAAAATGGGGTTTTACACGGAAGACCGGGCTCGCAGGGTGGATGCGCTTGGTGTGGAATTGGCTTGCACGGAGGATTGATCATTCCACAAAAAAACCTTCTCTCCAAGGAGAGAAGGTCGCGTTGCACTTAAAAGTAAGGGTTACACTGAAGTTCAGGAGGTTGGCACTTCGGCGATTGTTTTCAAAATGCGCGAGCAGATCTGATAAGGATCTCCCTGGGAATTTGGTCGTCGATCTTCCAAGTAGCCCTTGTAGTCGTCATTGGCAAA
Organism: Verrucomicrobiia bacterium; assembly: GCA_014239995.1. Classification (GTDB taxonomy): domain Bacteria; phylum Verrucomicrobiota; class Verrucomicrobiia; order Limisphaerales; family AAA164-E04; genus AAA164-E04. Next base: position 15,231 of record JAAZXX010000011.1, on the reverse strand, counting down.
GCTGTGGGGGACCCGAATGGATGCTCCACGATCTGCGATACCCCAACTGAACTTATCGATGGACTGGGTTTCGTGAAGTCCCGTCAAGCGCAGGTGGTTGTCAGGTCCGTATGCAGCGATGTGTTCATCGATATTCTTCTCGAAGGAGTCCATGAGTTTCATGAAGTAGTCCTTGCCTCCGACTTCACGCATGTGCTTGGTGGAGAAATTGCAGTGCATGCCTGATCCGTTCCAATCCCCAAGAAACGGTTTGCAGTGCCATTCCACATCAACCTTGTAGGACTCACAAAGACGCAGCAGTAGGTAGCGTGCCACCCAGATGTCATCTGCGCACTTCTTGGATCCTTTGGAGAAAATCTGAAACTCCCATTGCCCCTTTGCAACCTCGGCGTTGATCCCCTCGTGGTTGATGCCAGCATCCAGACAAAGGTCCAGATGCTGTTCCACGATTTCACGGGCAACGGATCCGACATTTGCATAGCCGACTCCGGTGTAATATTCACCCTGAGGATCTGGGAATCCGTCGTTGGGCCACCCCAATGGCCGTTTGTTGTGATACAGGAAGTATTCCTGCTCCAAACCAAACCAAGCCTCCATTTCTGGGTCATCCAGAATGGTGGCACGGTAGTTGGAGGGGTGAGGGGTGGTGCAGTCGGGCATCATGACTTCGCACATCACGATGTAACCGTTCTCTCTGGCTGCATCAGGGTAAAGCCCTACAGGTTTTAGCATGCAGTCGGAATTGCTGCCTTCAGCTTGCTGGGTGGAGCTTCCGTCAAATCCCCATAGTGGGCAGTCTTCTACGGATTGGGGAGCTTCGTTGATAACCTTGGTCTTGCCTCGCAGGTTGGGTACGGGCTGATAACCGTCGAGCCAGATGTATTCGAGTTTGTATTTGGGCATAGTCTTATGTGTCCATCAATTTGCATTTGCTTAATCGAGGCACCGCGTGACAGCGTCACCAGCGGCCGAAAATCTAGTAGAGCAAAAAGCTTACCATCTCTCAATTTTTTTTTTTACAGGCTAGGCAATTTGCCTGGGACCATGTAAGCATGAAATCAAATGCGGGAGATTAAAAATACGCCCCGATCCAAGGTGCAAATCGGATTCGATGGCCGTGTACACAAACGATTCACTGGTCAATTTGCCAGGGAGCGTTTTGATAACGAAGTCCGTATTCTTCGACACCTGGAGCGAGAGGATTGCAATTTCGTTCCAAAGCTCCTTCATATGGATCCCGATCAATTATATCTTGTCACCAGCAATGTGGGTGCAATCGTTCAAAGCATCAGTTCCTCGAAATTGAAAGCCCTTTTTGAAGAGTTGAAACGATACGGCGTTGTCCACGATGACGCCTTTGCTCGCAATGTAACATACAGTGCACAGTTGGGCCGTTTTTGTGTGATTGACTTTGAATTTGCGACTCTGAAGAAATCCGGAGAAGGTCTGATTCAGAGGGATGTCTTGAAAATATGAGTTCTCACATTCCACCTCCCTCCATACAAAAACTGAGTTGGACTGCCCAGACCAGCCCTGGTAGGTATCGTTCTAAAAACGAGGATTCTTTTCTTCTCTTGACGTTCGACATGCGTGAGCTTTGCTACTTGGGGACAGAGGGTCAAGCTCAGCTCAAGGACCGTCACTTCATCTTTGCGGTCAGTGATGGTATCGGTGGTGCGAAAGCGGGTCAATATGCCAGTCAATCGACTCTAAAACCGATTTCAGATTTGATTTCAAGGACATTTCATCAAGGGAAAAGGGACTTGAACATGGATCCCATCAAGCTTCTGGGTTCCTTCTGTGAGGAGATCCACCGGACCCTAGTGAGGGTTTCAGGGAACTATCAGGAATGCAATGACATGGGTGCCACCTTGAGTATCGGGTGGGTTTTTGACGAGCATCTCTACTTTGCGCATTTGGGCGATAGTCGTATCTTTCACATTCCAGACAAGGGAGTCATGCTTCAGTTGACTGACGATCACACGATGGCAGCGCGTCGTGTGAGAGAGGGTAGTCTTTCACCTCAAGAGGCCAAGCATCATGCTGCCCAGCATATTCTGGAGAGGTCCATCGGTGGGGACCAGGGCTTTGATCAACCCCAGTTGGGTAAAATTCCCTTGAGCAAGGGGGACAAACTTATTTTTGCCACGGATGGTGTCACCGAATGCCTTACCGCACATACTGTCGCAAGGCTCATTTTAACCCCGCCTAGTTATCTTCAAGGTCTTAATCCCGCCCAACGACTTGTCAAGGAAGCCTTTGACGCCTCTGGCAAAGACAACATCACTGCCATCATTGTTGATATCAGTCCGTGATGGATCTTTGTCGGTTGTTTGCCATGCTCAGACCAAGTGGGACTCTCCATATGATGATCACCTACCTCTTCATTATGTTGGGCAAATAAGGTGAATGTGCCATAGGTCATGCGTCATCCTATTTGACGGAAATATTTGCGCTAAAAGTGACAGCATGAAAAAAAAAAGACAGGCTGTCTCTTTTTGTTCATTCCTGCCTATCGATTACTTCTTCTCTGAAGGGCATGTCGGAGCGGTCAAGACTCGGCGGAGATCCCTCTCAGGGATCGTCCGGATTTGGAGTGAAAAAACGATCTTGCCGATAGGCAATGGATCCAAAGTTCAGGTTTTCGTTTTTTTTCCAGTTGGCTGTTTTTTCCTTCCCGCGACTGACAAACGAATTTAGGGTCTTGTCTGTGAAATCCTCACTACGTCCCCGTGCCTGGTGTCTCTTGGTCTCGGGCATCTTCTCCATCATCATCCCTCTCCAAGCCTCGAAAACCAACATCATTGCCATTGTTACCGATGACCAGGCAACTTGGTCTTTGGGTGCCTACGGGAACAGTGATCCCATGACGCCTCATATGGATCGTTTAGCCAGGGAGGGTATCTTGTTTTCCCGTGCCTTTGTATGCTCGCCGGTATGCTCTCCCAGCAGGGCAACCTATCTTACTGGAAAATACCCTACCCAGATTGGTATCACGGATTGGATTGCACCTTCCGAGGCTGCAGCCGGTCTGGGGTTGCCTGAGCACCTTCCCACTTGGCCTGAGGTTTTACAGAAGCACGGTTATTCCACTGGTTTGATTGGTAAATGGCATCTGGGAGACCAACCGCCTTTTCATCCCAAAAGGCGAGGATTCGACCATTTTTTTGGCTTTCTTGGTGGAGGTAACACACCCATGCATCCGATGCTTGAACGGCAGGGTGTCACTCGCCGCTTTGAGGGGTATGGCGCCGACCTGTTGACCGATGACGCCTTGGCCTTCATCGAGGAGCATCAGCGTCGTCCTTTTGCCTTGCTCCTGCACTTCAGGGAACCCCACGCGCCATACGCACCTGTGCCCGATTCAGATGCCGCCGTTTTTGAGTCACTTGACCCTTCACTGCCAGAGGCCTCTGCCATGAACACCAGCCAGCTCAAAAAGTGGACCAGGGAGTATCATGCAAGCGTTCGTTCGGTGGATCGCAACTTGGGTCGGATCCTTCTTCATCTGGACCAGTTGAATCTTGCATCAGAGACGATTGTTCTCTTTACCAGCGACCATGGTTACATGATTGGGCATCACGGTTTGAGGCATAAAGGAAATGCCCATTGGTACGCTGGTGGAGTGAGGGGGCCCAAGCGTCCCAACATGTTTGAATACTCCATTCGAGTTCCATGGATCATGCGCTGGCCCGGGGTGATTCAACCTGGTAAGCGTATCGATGAGCTTGTATCGCAAGTCGATATGTTTGCCTCTGTTCTGGGTATGTTGCAGATTCCAATGCCCGATGGGTATGAACAGGAAGGTCACGATCTCAGTGGGCTTGTGATGGGGGAATCCCATGTGGCGAGAAGATTTATTTTTGGGCAGTATGACCTTCACAACAACGGCCTTGCATACATGCGCATGATTCGCACCAAGAAATGGAAATTGGTACGCCATTTCAAGACTCATTTCATGGACGAGCTTTACAACCTTGAGGAGGATCCAGATGAAACCCGTAACCTGTATCGTCAATCCAGATTTGCCACGGTGCGTGCTTCCCTTGCCGACTTGCTTGCCCTGAAAATGCAGCAGGTTTCGGATCCTCTGTTGGGTGATGTCTACTAGTCGTTCCAGTCCGGGAGGGCATTTCCGCGCGGTTTCAGACCAGGCGCTTGCTAAAGGCCGGTAGGATAATCGATAAAGTCCCAGGGTATACCGTGACGGGCGGACAAAAAATCGGCCAGTGCCTTCACCCCGAATGTCTCTGTGGCGTAGTGGCCTCCGTAAAGCACATTGATACCACGTTCCTCAGCCAGGGCATATGTCCAATGAGGTCCCTCGCCAGTGATGAATGTATCCACGCCCTCCCTGGCAGCAAGTTCCATTTCGGCCCCCGCACCGCCTGTGACGATCCCTATATGGCGGCAAGTTTCCGGCCCTCCTGGTAACAGTGTGACCTTGTTTCCAAGGATGCCATGCAGTTTATCTACCAGTGCCTGGCGTTCTATCCGTTTGCTTGTGCGTATACCCAGGAATCTTCCTTTATCGTTGAAAAAAGGTTTTTCTCTCTGCAATCCCAAAGCGCGGAACAATTGAATATTGTTACCGAGGGTTGGATGAACATCGAGGGGAAGGTGTGCACTGTAAATGGCAAGGTTATTGTCGAGGAGAAACTTGATAAAATGGTATCGGCGTCCAGTCCATGGGTGAGATTTGTTCCAAAAAAGGCCGTGATGCACAAGCAACATATCGGCACCCATATCAACGGCCTTACGGGCCGTGGCATAGGTGCCGTCGACTGCCGCGGCCAAGCGTGTGACGTATCCTCCATTTTCAACTTGAAGCCCGTTGACGGCACCGGGCCAGTCCTCGATAGCGCCAATTCGCAGCTCCTTATTGCAATCTCCCACAATCGTTTTGAGATTAACTTTTTTCATTTCTCAAATGCAGACCCAAGTGGCTGATGGATTCAGAATACGGCCTTCAAAATTAATCATACCGGTTATTGAATTCCCCAGTGCCACCGATATAGTGCGGTGCAGTTTAGAGTGAAGGCAATGAGTAATGTAAAGGAATCATTCAGATCTTGGTCAGTTGAGGAGGCCAGCGAGCTGTACCATATCAATCGATGGGGCGCCAACTACTTTGGTATCAGCCCGAAAGGTCATGTCATTGCGCACCCCCTTCAGGAGGCTGGGGCTTCCGTTGATTTGATGGACATCGTGGCTGAAGCGAAGTCCAGGGGGTTGAAGTTTCCCATCCTCATACGGTTTCAGGATATCTTGCGGCACCGCGTGGCAACCATCAATCACGCTTTTCAGAAAGCTATTCAGGAATGTGAGTATCGGAATGCCTATCGGGGTGTTTTTCCTGTCAAGGTCAACCAGCTTCGCGAGGTGGTCGAGGAGATCCTGGATGCAGGTAAACCATTCCGTATGGGACTGGAGGTTGGCAGTAAGCCCGAACTGTTTGCCGCCATGTCGCTTCAAGATACGAGCGACAGCTTGATGATTTGTAACGGTTGCAAGGACCCAGGTTTTATTCACATGGCACTCATGGGTATCAAACTGAACAAGCGTGTGATCCTTGTCGTCGAGAAGATGGAGGAACTCCGGCAGATCATCATTATCTCCAGGAAGGTGGGAGTCGAGCCGATGATTGGGATTCGAGCTCGGTTGCTCAGTAAGGGAACAGGAAAATGGGCAGAAAGTGCTGGAGAGAATGCCAAATTCGGCCTTAGTACCAGTGAGCTGGTGGCTGCAACAGAACTCCTGATCGAAGAGGATCTGTGTCACTGTTTCAAGCTTTTGCATTTTCATATTGGTTCGCAGGTTCCTGATATTCTGACTTTCAAGAAGGCGACACAGGAAGCGGGGCGACTTTACGCCAAGCTTTATAAACTCGGGTTCAAGATCGAAACAGTGGATGTAGGTGGGGGGTTGGGGGTAGACTATGACGGCAGCCGTACGGCGTTTGAGAGTTCAACCAACTATAGCCTTCAGGAATACGCGAACGATATCGTCTACTATCTGGCCAATGTCTGTGATGCCGAGAAAGTGCCGCATCCTGAAATCACCAGTGAGAGCGGCCGTGCCATCGTGGCCCACCACAGTGTGCTTATTGTGGAGGTGCTTGGAACGATCCAGAAGGATTCTCCAGCGCATCATCTGGAATATGGTGACCAGGAGCATGCCTTGGTTCAGGAGTTGCTCGAAATTCGGGCCAACCTTGGAACACTCAACAAACTGGAGGCTTACCATGATGCCCTTGAGCGCAAGGACGATGCTTACAACATGTTTACGCTGGGACTGCTTGAACTGAAGGACAAGGCCAAGATAGAAACGCTTTTCTGGGAAATTGGCCGAAGTGTGCTGGAGAGTTATCGAGGCAAGGCCCATGTTCCCGAGGAAATCAGGCAATTGAAGGATCACCTCAGTGGTCAGTACTTATGCAATTTCAGCGTTTTTCAATCGTTGCTTGATCATTGGGCGCTTGGCCAACTCTTCCCCATCATGCCGATCCATCGACTCGAAGATGAGCCTTGCTGCGAGGGCACTCTAGTGGATATTACTTGTGATTCTGATGGTAAAGTAGACCGTTTTATCGCTTTTGAAGATACCAACAACACCTTGCCGTTGCACGATATCGCAATCGATGAAAAGGGTGAGCTCACACATGACTATTACCTTGGCTTTTTTCTCATGGGTGCCTATCAGGACATCATGGGAGACCTCCACAACCTTTTTGGAAGGGTGAATGAAGTCCATGTCTTTCTGGATCCCGATGAACCCTGTGGATACTATGTGGAAGAAGTCATCGAGGGGAGCACAGTTGGACTTGCCCTCGCCTCAGTGCAATACGATCAGCACGAAATGAAAAGACGTATGAAGAAACAGGTGGACAAGGCAATTAAAGCCGATCAAATGAAACCGAGTGAGGGAATGCGATTGCTTCGTGATTACGATCACGGTCTTTCTGGCTATACTTACCTGAGCCCTTGATGATGGATGCCCTTGCCAGGTCCAGTCTGACTCAGAAAAAGGCGATTCTACAATCCGTCGGTCGTCTGATTCGTGGACTCTCCGCCTTGTTTTGGGGCTTGCCCATCGTCTTGCTATCAGAAGCCCACCCTGATTTATATGCCCGTGCTCGTGAATGGGGAATCCTGCTGCCCTTGCTAACCAACGCATTGCTTCTCTTTGGCCTGAAACAGGTGGGGACCTTTCAGCAACAGGAACGTGTTTGGACACGCTCCATTGATCGCGCTTTTCTGATTGGTTTGCTCAATCTTGGACTCACGCCTTTTCTTTTTTTCTGGCATGGTTTTCCTGATATTCCTTTCTTCAACCTAAGCGTGGGGCTTCTTTTTCTCTGTGGTCTCGTCTATTTATTTCATCTTAATTTTGTGCTTCGAAGACTTGCGTTCATGATTCCTGATGAAACCTTGCGGCATGACACGGAGCTTTTCAGTGGTCTCAACAGGCGCATGTTAAGCATGATGATCCTGGCGGTGGGTCTTTATCATTTGGTCTGGACAATGCCCTCCCTTCCCTTCCCTGTGTTACTTTTGCTCAAGGTTATTGAATCCAACCGGCCATGGTTGATTGTTTTCATGGTGGTCATGCCTGTTGCCATGACCATGACCATGGTTTGGAAGATCAAGGAAATACTCCTTGATCAGGTGGACGAATGGTCACGTGAAGTCTATTCAAACGACCCTTCCGATGCTGCAGCCTGAACTGTCATTAGACATGAATCAAGGGTGTTAACCCCGTTTTTTGGGTAAGGCATGCTCGAAAATATATATATTTCGTTCTCCTGCCTTGAGTGGTGTGATGAATGGTTTTAATGCTCTAAAGCTCATCTGTTTGAGATGATCCAGTCAAGCGGCTTCCAGGCTATTCAAAGTCGTTTTTTTCATATACACATCCACCCTTTTCCTGCCAGATGGATTCTGGAGAGTTTCTCGTTTTGAGGCAAAGAAAAGTGTGATTCAAGCCTCCGTCATTCCCCTGCAGGGATACCCCGCGATGGTGTGTGATTCGCGCTTGCTTGGCGCTTTTTTGCGATGTAAGATGATAGTGTTCAACGAGCCTGATATTTCCTAATTCATGAAATGGGGCTTCGCTGAATGTGATTATCCAAAGCCATGCAAACCATCCTCCATGTCTACTTTCCCTGTGTGGTGCTCATGCTATGCTCCATTTTGTCTCTGAATGCTGAGGCGAAGATTGGCTTTAGCCGAGATATTTTACCCATTCTTTCCAAGAAATGTTTTCAATGTCACGGACTTGATGAGGATCATCGCAAGGGGCATTTACGATTGGATGATCCGAGTGCCGATGATGGTCCATTTACTTCTCGTGATGGCCGTCCATCCATTAAGCCTGGTCATGCCATGGAAAGTGAGCTGTGGTACCGAATTACCACCAAGGATGAGGACGACTTGATGCCACCCCCTGAGTCTGATCTCCAGGCCCTGACCGAGGAGGAGAAGCTGCTTATCAAGCACTGGATTGACAGTGGGGCCAATTACGAAACCTTCTGGTCATTCGCGGCCCCAACACCAGGTAAATTGCCCGTTTCCGTGTCCCCCACCTGGGGGAGGAATGCGATCGATGGTTTCGTGATGGAGGGGCTGTCACAGAAACAATTATTGCCGAGCTCGAGGGCGACCAAGCGCCACCTTATCCGTCGTGTCAGTCTTGATCTCACCGGTTTGCCGCCCACGCTGCATGAAATCGATACGTTTCTGCACGACACATCCGGGATGGCCTATGAAGATCTGGTGGACCGTCTTCTCGGAAGTCCACGCTTTGGTGAACATATGGCCAAATATTGGTTGGACCTTGTCCGTTTTGCCGACACCAATGGACTGCATCACGATCATTATCGCGAAATGACACCTTACCGAGATTGGGTCATTCGAGCCTTCAACGAGAATCTGGGTTATGATGAGTTCATTTCCTCCCAAGTCGCAGGCGACCTCTATCCATCACCAAGTTTGGATCAGCAGATTGCCTCAGGTTTCAATCGTTTACACCTCATCATTGATGTTGGAACAGCCCTACCGGAGGAAAGCTTCACCCGTAATGTAGTGGATCGGGTTACCACGTTTGGAACAGCATTCCTGGGGATCACCTTGCAGTGTGCCCGTTGTCATGATCACAAGTATGATCCTCTCACGATGAGGGATTTCTACCAGCTATTTGCCTTCTTCAACAATTTTGATGGAACTCCTGAGACAGGGGGGAGGGGTGGCCTTGATTTCAAACGTGGACTGCAAGCGCCCTATATAGAAATCCCAACGCCTCAACAGGCAGCCAAGCTCAAGAGATACAATGAGGAAATTGCACATCTCAAGGTGTTCTTAAAGGAGCAGGACTCCAAGCAGTTGGCGGAGGCAGACGTCGAAGAGAAAAAAAAGGATGCTGAAATCAAGGCACTCAAGGAAACACTCAAGCAAGTCAGCAACAGTCGTGATGAAATACAAATGACAGTTCCGGCGGCCCTTGTCATGAGGGAGCGCAGTGAAGCGCGCCCTGCATACCTTCTCAAGGGTGGTGTCTATGATCAGCCCGGGGAGCGTGTTGAGCGTGACACGCCGGGCTTTCTCCCTCCCATGACGTCTTCTCCCGACAAGGTCAAGACACGGCTTGATCTGGCACGATGGCTGGTGAATCCCTCCAATCCCCTCACAGCTCGTGTGGCTGTCAACCGCTTCTGGCAGCAGTGTTTTGGTGTCGGATTGGTCAAGACCTCCGAGGATTTTGGTACTCAAGGTGAGCTTCCGACCCATCCGGAGCTGCTGGATTACCTTGCGCTGGCATTCATGGAATCAGGTTGGGATATCAAAGGTTTGATGCGTCACATTGTTCTTTCCGAAACGTATCAACAATCCTCTGTCACAACGGCTGATCAACGTATGCGGGATCCGGAAAACCGTTTGCTTGGTCGAGGTCCGAGATTCAGGATGGATTCGGAGATGATTCGGGACCAGGTGCTCATGGTCAGTGGTCACTTGAGCTTGGACATGGGCGGCAGGAGTGTGAAACCTCCACAACCTGCTAAACTTTGGGAGATTGTGGCAATGCCCTCTTCTTATCCGAGGGTCTATGAGGCAGATCAAGGCAAGCAAGCTTACCGGCGAAGCATCTATACTTTCTGGAAGCGTGCCTTGCCCCCTCCCCAGATGAGTATCTTTGATGCCCCGACGCGGGAGGCTTGTATTGCAAGGCGGGAAAGAACCAATACTCCCCTGCAGGCCTTGCTTCTGATGAATGAGCCTGCATTTTTCAGTGCTGCCGTTCACTGTGCGAGCCGTCTGATGGAAGATCAAGGTATCAGTGAGGATAAGAGGATTCGGTTGACTTATGAGACCCTGACATCACAAACTCCAAATGCAGAAGAACTTATCCTTCTGAAGGAAGCTCTACACGAGTTCAGGAAACATTACCGTGAGAATCCTGATGCCGCTTTAGATATCTCCTCGGGCATGCGATGGACAGATGCTACTCTGGAATTTCGTGTGGACCATGCTGCATGGACTATGCTTGTGCATTCATTGCTCAATCTCGATATCTTTAAGACAAGACAATGAACTCCAGATTCAATAAATCGAATTGGAAGCCCTGCGTATGAAATTCCCCTACAACGCTCTTCACCCAATTGAACGGTTGCAAACATTGCAAAGCAGGAGGCGTTTTTTGAACTCCTCATCCATGGGCCTTGGCGCTGCCGTTTTGGGTAGCCTCTCAGGATTGAGGGCTTCGGAATCAGTCACTCCCGGTATGCACCACAAGCCCCATGCCAAGCGCGTTATTTTTCTCTTCATGGCGGGAGCCCCGAGTCAACTGGACCTCTTTGACTACAAGCCAGATTTGCACAAGCAATATAACCAGCCATTACCAGAGTCGGTAAGCATGGGGCAGAGGGTGACGGCCATGACCAAAGGAAGGAAACAAGTCGTGGCTCCATCCATGTTTTCGTTCTCGCGAAAGGGGCAAAACGGAATCCACATGTGCGAACTTTTACCGCACCTTTCCAAGGTGGTAGATGATCTATGCATTATCAAATCCACTCACACCGATGCGATCAATCATGATCCAGCGAAAACGATGTTTTGCACTGGATCACAGATACCAGGAAATGCAAGCCTGGGTTCGTGGCTGAGTTATGGACTTGGCAGCATGAATAAGAATTTACCCGATTTCATGGTGCTTAATTCAGCCTTCTGGACCGGAGGCACTGGTAATGTACAGGCCCTTTATAGCCGTTTATGGGGTTCTGGATTTTTACCTTCCAAGCATCAGGGGGTTTCCCTTCAGGCTGAAGGAGATCCTGTGCTTTTTCTTTCCAATCCAAAAGGAGTGAACAGAGACGGGCGCCGCAGGATGCTCGATCTGGTGACAGCCCTCAATCAGAAACATCTTGATGAATTGGGGGATCCAGAAATCCAGACCACGATATCGCAGCAGGAAATGGCTTTCCGCATGCAGGCATCGGTTCCGGAATTGACAGACCTTTCGGGTGAGTCTGAGCACATTCGGGAAATGTATGGTCCTGAAGTGACCAAAACCGGTTCATTTGCCCGAAATTGTCTGCTGGCTCGAAGGATGGTTGAACGTGACGTACGTTTTGTTCAGCTTTTCCACCGTGGGTGGGATCATCATGTCGGTCTACCGAAAAAATTGCGAGGTCAGGCCTATGATGTGGACCAGCCAGCGGCCGCCTTGTTAATGGACCTTAAAAACCGAGGGTTATTGGACGAAACACTGGTGGTGTTTGGTGGAGAATTCGGCCGCACTGCTTTTGGCCAAGGAAAAATCGAGCGTGATAATTACGGTCGAGACCATCATCCGAGATGTTTTTCGACTTGGATGGCGGGCGGGGGCATCAAGGGAGGGGTTACCTATGGGAAAACAGACGATTTTAGTTACAATATCGTGGAAAATCCGGTTCATGTGAACGATTTTAACGCAACCGTTCTCGATCGATTGGGCATCGATCATCGGAAATTGACATTCCCTTTCCTCGGATTGGAACAACGGCTTACCGGTGTGGAGGGAGCCAAAGTCGTCAGTGAAATCCTCTTGTAAGCATGGTTTCCTCTGCTTGAATATGTGACTTATCGCATGAGATCACAGTTCAAGTACCTGCAGCCAGTTTGCATTCCCCAAGTTCGTGACAAATTGCTTTGAAGCTCGGTCAGCTGCAACCTTTGATGGAAAGATAGCGAATGTTGTTGAACCGCTGCCTGACATGAGTGTCACTTCGGCTCCCATTGTTCGAAGAGTGCTTTGATAGAGCTTGAGGATGGGATATTTTTCGAGTACCGGACCTTCAAGACTGTTGAAAAACAGCGGTGCTGCTTCCTCTAATGATGGTTTGGAAAGTGCTTGAACCAGTTTTTGGCCTTGGCCAGTTTGGCCGTTCAGTTGGCTCGGAAAGCGCTTCAAGTGTTGATAAGCCCATGCTGTTGCCACGCCAAACCCAGGTTTTACCAGGAGTAATCCTTTGCCCTTCAATGCTTGAAATGGAGGCAACGGCTTTATTGATTCACCTCTGCCGCTGGCTAATGCTGGGTTGTCCTGAAGAAAGAAGGGTACATCGGAGCCAAGAGTGGCTGCAATCTTCCGTAAGATCAATTGATCCAACGGGCTGTCATACATATTGTTGAGTGCTCTTAGAGTCGTCCCTGCGTTGCTGCTGCCTCCTCCTAAACCCGCTTCCATGGGAGTTTTTTTATAAAGTTGAATGGACAGAGCAGCCCTCAACCTTGTTTGTTTATAGAATGCACTTGCAGCCTGAAAGATCAAATTATCGGGACCGTTACTCAGTTTAGCGCCTTCAATGGAAAGTCGTATTCCCTCTTTTTCCTCCTTAACAAAAGTGATGATATCATAGAGAGGTATGGGAAGCATCACCGTCTCTAATGCATGAAAACCATCCTCCCGCCTCTGAAGCACATTCAACAGTAAATTGATTTTGCAGGGTGAGCGTTTCTGGAGCATGGATCCCTGATCGGTGAATGAAAAAAAAGGCGCCAACTATCAAGCTGGCGCCTTTCTCAAAATGTTTTGTCTCCTAGTAGTCAAAGACTCGAAATCGACTCCCCAATATAGGAAGCATATCGCCACCACTAAAGCCAAGTTCGCTGTCTGCCGCATAGGTCGTATCTGACAGCAGATTGGGTCGATAGTTTTCTGGGTATACCACACTATCGTCCACACCTACCGGATCGTAACCCGGGATGGGGAAGGTGACAATTTCATAAACTCCAACCGCCGTGCGCTTCACGGACTTGTTAAAGCCCTTGATGAAACCTGTTGTGTAGGATCTCTCAGGAGTCTCCCATATAGCCGTTTGCTCCATGGAATGCCGGATCTCCCCAAGTCGTGTGAACTCAGTGGCGTTCCTGAGCCCTCGACCAAGTTTCTGTTCAGGACCGGCACACCCGGTTGCCAATACTACAACGGCAATGGCTGCCAGCAAAATGGACTTCGAAATACGCATCATAACTGAGTCTTTAAGTTGCCCTCAACCTAATGATCGGGGCTTTATTGTAAAGCTATTTGTGAATTATTTTGACCCTTATTGCAAGTCAAGTGCCCAATGATAGCATCTTCTATGCCTCTGCCATCTGCTTTTCGGCTTCCTTGCGCGCCCAGACACGGGAAATCAGTACACTCAATTCATAAAGCAGCTGAAGTGGTAAGGCCATTAAGGTCAGTGTAAATGGATCCCCTGTCGGGGTTAAAAAGGCACAAAGAGTGAGATTGATCACGACCCAATAAGGTCGAAACTTGTTTAATTTCTGGTAGTCCAGAAATCCCACCTTGACCATTGTGAGTAGAACGACTGGAAGTTGAAAACTCAAACCCATTGCCAGCATGAACTTAATCACAAAAGTCATGTAATCGCGGGCGTTCCACTCATCTGCTGAGAAACCCAGCCAATTGGAAAACTGCACAAGAGCCATAATGGCAATTTTCATCATGACAAAATAACAGAACAGGATACCAAGTAGAAAGAGCCCTGCACCAAACCCTGTCGTTTGATACAAGAATTTCTTCTCGTGAATCCTTAAGGCTGGAAGCACAAATTGACCCACAAAGAAAATCACCAAGGGTGCGGCGATGACCAGACCTCCGTAGAGCATCAGTTGGAAAGCAACCAGGAATCCATCCACTGGTTTGTAGTTTTTTAAACGGTCCTGAAGTGTGTCCAGAGGGTTTTCCGTGCTTGGTTCAAGGCTCAAAAGAATTCTTTCTCCGGATTGCACGGGGATGAGCTTCAGGCTGTGTATTTCCTCCGGATTCCTGAAGGTGATCTGGTTGGTAAGCGCATTGATGGAAACATTTCCAAGGCGAGCGTTTCCGAAAAGAAGTCCGACTTGGTTGTTACCGGAAAGACGCGACACTTCAGCCTGCTTGAGTGGTGCTTTCAGAATCTCGATGATATTGTCGAGTAGAGAGAAGCATACCACCATGCTGATGATCACAGCAGAAACGCATTTGATCAGGGTCCACCGAAGATCTTCGAGGTGTTCAAGGAATGTCTTGACCGGGCCTCCTTCCGATCCCTCTTCATCCCATTCCTGATCCACGATGACCTCATCTTCAGGACGAGGCTCCTCTATGCTCATGAGGTCAACAACTGATGCCCACTATGATCAGACCTTGGACGCATCCGAGGCTTCATTTTTTGGCACTTCAGCCCCTTCTGGTGTTTGGGATGTTTGGGGTTGGAGATCTGGAATTCCTGCTTGAGGGATGGTGTTTGCAGGATCGGCTGCCTTGCGTGGCGGTGCCGAGGTGACGGCGTCCTCCTCCATCGCTTGATGTAGGTCCTGTTGCACGTCCTTGGTGGCTTTTTTGAATTCCTTGATGCCTTGACCTAGGCCTTTTGCCAATTCTGGCAGCTTTTTTGCACCGAAGAAAATAAGGACGATGGCCAGCAGAAATATAAGTTCTGGGCCTTGTAGGCCTCCAATCAGCGCAACTTGGGTTTGAAGATACAACATAACAATCAAATATTTAAATCATCCCGACTCGATAGCCTCAACCGCCGCGTCGAGCTTAAAGCCGAATTACTGCTCTCGGATGTCTACTGTAACACCACAAATTCACCACGGCGATTTTTGCTGAAGGCGCTTTCGCCGTCACCTTCCACGGCTGCTCGGTCTTCACCCCAGCTTTCCGTGGTGATTCTCGCCGGATCAATACCTTCATTCACAAGCACAT
>JAAZXX010000119.1:2647-8777 GCA_014239995.1 Verrucomicrobiia bacterium | reverse complement strand
GGATCTGCTCCAGGAATCGCATCACTGGGCCAGGCAAGCCAAGAGTGATGTGGTCAAGGCAGTGCACGTGGAAAAGGCAGTCGATCAGGCTGCCCGTCGACTGAGTCGTGTCCAGACGCGCTGGCGGGAGGAAACACTGCGGGGGACCTTCATTATCGAGACAAGCGGTCAGAAGGTCGGTCAAATCAATGGTCTTTCGGTGTTGCAATTAGGCGGACATGCCTTTGGCCATCCGGGCCGGATCACCTCTCAGGTTCGTATGGGCGGGGGAGAAGTCATCGATATCGAGCGGGAGGTCAATCTGGGAGGATCTCTTCATTCCAAAGGAATCATGATTCTTTCGGGTTACTTGATGGGACATTATGTGGGTGACAAGCCTCTTTCCCTTGCTGCAAGTCTCGTCTTTGAGCAATCGTACAATGGTGTGGATGGGGACAGCGCTTCAAGTGCCGAATTATATGCCTTGCTTTCAGCCCTGTCGGGATTGCCGATCGATCAATCCTTTGCGGTGACCGGCGCCTTGAGTCAAATGGGGGAAGTGCAGGCCATTGGTGGTGTGAACGAGAAAATTGAGGGATTCTTTGACCTCTGCCGGGAAAGGGGATTGACCGGAGCACAAGGAGTCTTGATCCCCGGGGCCAATGTCAAGCACCTGATGTTGAAATCCGATGTGGTGGATGCTGTTCGTCAGCGTCAATTTCATATCTACCCGATCGACCACGTCGACGAGGGGATCAGCATCCTGACCGGAGTGACTGCCGGCAAACGGAATGCAAAAGGCATTTTTCCCCGCAAGAGTGTCAATGGAATGGTTGAAAACCGTTTGATCCAGTTTGCGGAGCAGTCGCGCGCTTTCCATGCCAACGACGGCAAGGATGAAAAGAAATGAGCGACAGGACCAGAATCCTCATCGCCCTGGATGCATCTTCTCATAGCCTTGCGGCACTGGAAGCTGCCGTTGAGATCGCTCACCAGCGCGGGGGAGAATTGCTTGGTGTTTTTGTTGAGGACGCGAACCTGCTGCGCCTGAGTACATGTTCCCTGGCCAAGGAGGTTGGAGCTTCTGCAGCTGAGTCGAGGGATCTCAATCAACCGGGCCTGGAATCTATTTTTCGCGCCAATGCGGCCCATGCACGCCAAGCGCTTGAATTGGCCGCAGAACACCGACGTATTCCATGGGAGTTTCAGGTCATTCGGGGAGAAGTGCAACAGACCATCGTGGAGCTTGTCAAGGAGGCTGAGGTGGTCGCACTAGGTGCGATGGGATCGCAATGGACCTCCTCCAGCGGTTTTGGCTCGACGGCTTTGGGGGTGCTCCAGCATGCCAAGGGAGGTGTTTTTATCGCGCGGAGCGGCAAGTCCATCACTTTCCCCGTCACCGTGGTGAGTCGTCGTCTCGAGGAAAGCCTGCCAATGCTTGAAACCGCCTTTGGCATGGGACACCTCTGTCATCATTACTTAAATGTCCTTTACCTTCCCGATGATGATCCGATGCATGAATTGGAATTACGTCAATGGCTTACGCAAGTCAGTCAGGAAAAGGCGGTCCTCTTCAGGATGTATGTCCTTAACCCGCCGTCCATGATGAACCTGGGGGGATATCTGGAGGCCTTTCGGCCCGGGACCTTGATCCTTCCCGATTTGCCTTGGCTGAAAAAGAAACGTTTCCTGCATCAGCTTGGCAAGCTGGACAGCCCGGTGTACCTGATGCGCGAACTTTGAACAGAGGCCCTGCTGCTCCCATGGTCAAGGTGGCACCAGGCGAAACACGAGCATGGATCCTTTTGGCGGGACACTGCGTCGTGGTCTGCTGAAATTCCGATGATTAAAAAACGCGATTCCGGAAGGAATCGCGTTTACTTTAAACTTGGGAGGTTGGGGAGGAATGACTACTTGATCTCCCTGATCTTTATATTTCTAAAGGCCACCTCGTTACCATGATCCTGCAGGCAGATATGTCCCTTGCTTGGTTTGCCGAATTGGCTGTATCTGGCGAATTTGCTCTTGGCTACAAGTCGATTCCAATCCTCACTGCCCTTGACATACTCACAGTATTTAACGCCGTTCATGTATTGCTCACATTTTTCAGGTGTGATCAAGATGCGCATCTGGTTCCATTGACCTGCCGGCTTGGTGGCATCGGTTTTCGATGGGTAGAGTTGATAAAGCCAGCCGGATTTCTGAGGGTCATGCCCGTCGACGTTATCCTGGATCTGAATCTCCGGGCCGGTCTGCCAAGGTGCGCCTTCGTCCTCGGTCACATGAAACATCAGCCCGCTGTTCCCTCCCTTGGAGATTTTATAATCCAGTTGCAGTTCGAAACTTGAATACTTGCGCTTGGTGATGATGTCCCCGGCGCCTTTTCCAGCACGCACGAACGCGCCGTCCTGAACCTTCCATCCATCGCTGAGCCCGTCCTTGCGGTAGTTGCGCCACTTGTTCAGATTCTTGCCATTGAACAGGGATTTCCAACCGGCCTCGCGTTCTTTTTTGTTCACGCGGTTGACACGTTTGTTTTGGGCTTCCATCGGTGAGGAACCCGCCACCAAGGCAAGGATGATTCCCAGGATCCATGCCCACTTCATTGCATTGTTTGTTTTTTTCATAGTCTGGTTGCGTGTTAACATCCCATAAAAGAGATCGATGTTCAATGGCTTTGATCCTTCAGTCCCATCCAGGACTCAGTGTATTGACACGTTCCAGAATGGTTTCACGGACCTTGCTTAGTACCTGTGTGTCGTCGATCGGGAAATAAGCGACACGCATCTTGAAATGGTAGTGGTTACCGATCCTGGGGTGTGGAATGAACCATTGGAAATCCCACGCTGGACACCCTTCGCCTCCCCCGGAAGGAGATTGCGTGATCCAGATCCGGTCCTTCGGTTTGAATGTTTGCAGGAGTGCCATGCCACGGCAGATACCCGCATACCATGGTTGTGCATAGCGTTGATGGGAAAAACCGTATACAAGACTCAAGGGAAAGTCATCGTAATGAGGAAAGACGCGTGGGTCCTCCATGGATCGATGGGTAGCCAGGGTTCCATGGCTGGGTGTCACCCCCCTTTGCCAGGTGGGATCCCTTGATTCCGATGTCTTGGAATCCATCCCGATGAAATGGATGTCCAGGGACTCGGGTAGGTGGATGTAACTGGCCCAGAAAAGACCACAATAGCCCGTTTTGAAGGTGTCACGTCGAGGGATGCACTCGAAGGTCATCTCGACCACATTGTCTGGAAGCAACTCGTAACGCATACAGCTCTCCATACCCCAAAACGGGGTGGGTGCCTGATAGAGGTCCACGGTGTGTTTGTTGATGATACGCAGTTGCATGGGGTGTTGGCGTGGTTCAAACAGAATGTCCCTTTCTTGTTTTCTCCCGTCGTGGATGTGTTCGAAGTTCAATCCTCCGTAGGCAGGGACATACAGATTACGCTTTTGTTGGGTGTGCCGCAGGGCCGCAAGGCCGTGATATCCGGCCGCATGACCTGGAAGGACCTCATCGTCCACGGCTCGGTTGTCCACTATGATTGCCTCCAGATCACCTCGTCGGAGGATGTGATACGGTTTTTCAGCTGTTTGGTAACTGGATTCCGTGTCCCGAATAGAGGTGAGCTGGTCCGTGGCCCACAATGGGTTGCATGTGCCTGCAAAAACAAGCGAGAGAAGATGGATCAGTTTTTTCATGATTCAGTAATTGTGACTCGATCGTGTGTCGTTTGACTTGAATCCCCAGGGTATGTGTATACGACATCGGGTTTCTTCATAGCAATGTCCGGATCTGAATTCCAGTGCATTCATTGGATCGTTCCACTTGCTTCATTCAGACATTGGAGGAAGCACACCATCTTTGATCGCAAGGCTACTGATCCTCTGGAGATCCCCTGCATAGCCTTGTCAAGGCATGGATACACACCTTGCTGACAGGCTGGTAGCGTCTCAGAGGGATTCAAGGAATCGAACCAGGATGTCGAGATCTTCATCAGAGAGCCTTGTGTCGATCATGTGATGATGTTCCGTAAAGATGCCTTTTATGGATTTGGCTCTTCCATCATGGAACCATTGGGGTCGTTGCGAAACGCCAAGCAGGGAGGGTGGATTGAAATGTGTCTTGCCCTTTTCATCCTGGAGACCCACATCGAAGGTATCTGCCTCCGTATAATAGGGCGGCGTATGGCACTCATCGCACCGGAGATGTTCAAACAGTTGCATGCCTTTTTTGCGAGCTTTGTCTGTCAAGCCGGGACGCAAGGCGGGGGCAGGTGAAAGTGTTTCCATGAAAGCCCGGAGAGCGTTCGCCTTCTGAGGTGAGGTGACTTCGCGCATGGTGGTCTCGATGGATCGATGCACCTGTTCGGTAAGGTCGTCACGTTTTCCAAGCCAACTCCATGGAGCTGTGTTGGCGACACCCAGCAGTGTGGGGATGTTCTTGGGCGCTCCAAAACTACCATCGGCTTCGTTATCGTTTAACCTGCCGTTGGCATGTCCATCGGTATGACAACTGTGGCAGCTGAACCACCCGTGAAAAGACTGATGGGCATCAAAAAACAGGCGTTCCCCCTCGGCCAGCAGTGACCTTTTTCGGCGGGGTCCCAGACGAATGGTTCCCGAGATGCGAGGTGAGGGTGCAAGTTGCAGGACGGAAAAAGAGTCCGACAGCGTGTTGGCGATGAAAACCCTGCGGTGCTTGCTGTCGTAAGCCAATGCTGTGGGACGTCTGCCGACACCCAGCCGGTCTACCTGAGAGGAATCATCCCGAAGTACCGCCACTTCTCCAACCCCGGCAAGGGCGACTACCATCTCGCCCTGATCGGTCCACAGGACCGCGGCAGGATCCCCCGCAGCATTGCCAGGTCCTTCCAGTTTTCCCTTGAGCTGCAAGGCTCCGGGATGGGTGAAATGGTTCGCCAGTCCCTTTACCTTGAAACCGCTGACCTGGTTTTCCATGAGGAAGCCCCATTGGATGTCTCCCCTCAGGGTTGTGGCATCTGGGTGCAGGGTTTGATGAGTCAACCAAAGGGTCTGTGCTCCGGGATCGAGTGTCAGGCCCTGGATGTTGTGTATGGGGCGTTTGACGGTGCCTCTCAAGTTACCAGTGATGGCATCGAGAAGGGACATCCTGCCACCATAAGCCGCGGTGATGATCCAGGTGTCCTTATCGGCTATAATCAGTTGACGCCCGGGGGCATACGGGAGCGGAATGGTGATCTTGATTTCATAGGGTGCCGCCTGGTGTCCGTCCGTCAATGGTTTTCGTCTCTCCAGAATAGTGGCTTGATGGGTCCAGTGATGCAGGACATACAGGTATCTCCCATCTGGAGATGTCTGAAGTCTGAGGGCATCTGGAGGTACATTGATGGCAGCGATTCTGGGAGTAGTTGATTCCTGTATGTCTTTAAACAGGTATAATCTTCCCGGGTTGCGTTGAAGGGCAGCGAGTGTGTCTGTACCTGGTATCCTCCTGAGGTCATGCAGTGGGCTTTCTGTCTGAAAAATGACCGTGTGGGTATGAGTGTCCGGGTTGATTCGCAGGACACGGTGGGTGTTTTTCGTCACGGTCCACAAGGACTCGGATTCAGGAACCCAAGCCACCTGAACAGGCTGTTCCATTGGTGAGAACGGGGTGCTGGCCTGCAGGGCAAGGGCGCAAAAAAAGCACAGCATGAGCATCATGCATACCTGAAATGTGGACGGTGTCAGGGGCCTGGTTGCAGAAAACCGAAACATACCCCTACTCTGGACCATGCTCGATCACGGTCAATTTGAAATTCCTTCCATGATTTTCAAAATTCATTCAAAGTATTTAATGGCTTGACGATGGATTCCGTGGTCTTAACCTCCTTGCAAGTTCACTTTTCGCACGGATCATGTTGCAAGCACTGAAAAAAAATGTTCTGTTCGGCTTCATTGTCTGCACCTCCAGCATGACATCCAGTGCGGCCATTGACATCCAGTTCGACTACAGCCTCGATACTCAGGGCTTTTTCAGCAGCAGTGACGCCAAGACCTCCCTGGAAGCCGCTGGTCTGAAGATCAAGTCGATCGAAGACGTTACTCCTCTGCCGCATAATGGCTGCCGCCCTCGCAAGAAACGCCGAGTATAGATTCCTTTCCACCAGATAAGCCAGTCACT
>JAAZXX010000119.1:0-2637 GCA_014239995.1 Verrucomicrobiia bacterium | reverse complement strand
AACGCAGGTACCGGGGCCCAATTTTCAGACACCTGGACAATTGATTTCAACCATCCCGGTACAGGGAACGACCACTCGATCGTCGACAAGAGCATTGCAGCGAACACCCTGTTGATTTACGCCGGTGGACGGAATGTGGATGGATCTGGGGGCACCTTGGCAAGCGCGGGGCCCTGGGGATACAGCGTCAGCGGGGTGACCGCCTTTGTGGATAACGTGCTGAGTCGGGGTGAATCAGGCATAACTGATGGGAGTGGGAGTCGACTGTCTACGGAGACAGACTTTGCCCCAGGAGGTGGATCCATTGTCTTTGATACCTCAGAGAGCTGGTTCTACAACAGCGATGTCAACAGCACAACAGCCCCGACAGGCGGCCAGATGGATTTCCTTTCCACTGCCATGCATGAGTTGGCCCACGTGCTTGGCTTTGGTACGGCGGATGGCGGTGGCAGCAACGATGGATCCTGGTCTGGTAAGATTTCCAGTGGTGCCTTTACGGGAGCCTTCTCAAAGGCATCCAATGGTGGATCGAATGTTTCGCTGGATGGTGGCAATGGACACTGGGCGGATGGAACCACCAGTGTGCGCCACTTGGACGGGGTATCTCAAGAGGCCAACATGGATCCTACCACGACTTCCAATGAGCGTAAGCTCTTTACCAACTTGGATATCATGGGCTTGAGGGACGTTGGTTGGGAAATCAACGTCAGTGCAGTGCCCGAGCCTTCCTTCTATGCCACGGTATTTGGATTGGTATTATTGGGGTTCGGCCTTGTAAGGCGCAGGAAATTGCAGGCGTGAATCCTGATTGTTTCAGCATGCTTGATTTGGCCTAGTTGTCCAGTATTCCAAAGGATGTCTCAAACCACGACCAGTTAAAATCCAAGGTGATCAGGGGCGGTTGCCAGGTGCCCTGAACCCATGTGAGTTTATTGCGCCTCGACAGGTGACGGTTCATTTCTTCAATCAGGTCAGGTTCAAAGTGAAGGATTTTAACCCGCCCTTTCCGCAACTTCATTCGACCCAGGGCAGCGAGAGCCGTCTCTGCTTGCTGCAGTGAGGACATGACCATTACCAACTTGCTGGAAGGTGCCTTGCTCGCAATTTTCTTGATGCGTTTAAAATCATCGGGTTGGCATTCACCCCATATCTCAGGTTTACCATGAAGATCCCATTTTCCAAAGGAAGGCAGGTAGGGTGCATCAGGGTCCAGTGGTCGTCCGTTGATCTCAAGACCTTCCTCAAACAGGAGTGCAAAGGCCAGCAACCTCAGGGTCAGATGGGTGGTTTCCTCCCAGGCATGCCGGGTCATTTCCAGGTGCCTTGGCAAAAGGCGTCCAGGATCGTGGCTCTTGAAATCGAAATGATAATGAAATCCCTTCATGTCGCCCAGATACACAGTTCCACGCTGCCAAGTTCATCCCGAGGCAGGGCGATGGGACAAGGGCAAAACACGTTAGATACTCCCTCCATGCCACGCCATGTTTTGAGGGAAGATGTTTCTTGCAAGCATCAAGGTGCTATCGATGTTCGGAAACGCCGGGCTTGGCAATGCAGGCGGATTTCACCCTAAGGCCTTCTATTTTGCAGGTCGTCCATCAAGCAGTGGCATGTGCGCCTTCATTTGTTTGAGCCATTCCCGTAATCGCCCCTGAAGTTCCATTGCCTTCGATGGTGTTGTGGCGGCTAGATCCCGTGTTTCGCCTGCATCATGGGCAAGGTCATACAGTTCCACGGGAGATCCATCGTAGTATTGAATCAGCTTGAACTCGCCGACCCGGATGGCACTCCCAAGCCGATTATCCTTGTGAAAGGCGTAATTGGGGTAGTGAAAGAAAAGTGCATCCCGAGTGAATGGATCTTTACCCGTCCACAAGGGAATCAGGCTTTTTCCATCACACAGGCCCTTCTCTGGCAATGCGATCCCGGCGGCTTCCAGGAATGTGGGGAACAAGTCAGTACTGATGACCGGCCTTGGCTCAACAACCCCGCTTGGAATCCGGCCTGGCCACTGGATGATCCATGGAACCCTGATGCCTCCCTCGTAGAGGTAACCCTTGCTGGCCCGCAGGGGAGTGTTTTCGAAAAGGGAACCGTTATCGGAGGTAAATACCACGAGGGTGTTTGAGTTCAGTTGTGTTTGCTCAAGATGATCCAACACCCTGCCAATGGCCTTGCCCATGCCTTCGATCATGGCGAGGTAGGCTGGGCGTTTTGATTTTTTTTTGCGGTATTTTTCGATCAGGTGCTCAGGAGCTTGTATGGGGTAGTGCACTGAGTAATTCCACCAGCACAGAAAGAACGGATCTTTATCCTGCTGATCCAAAAAGGAAATGCACTCGTCTGCCAGACGTTCCGGTAGGTAATCGCCCGTTTTGCGGGGTGGTATGTTTGGGATGCGGTAGGGTTCAAAATAACTGGGAGGGCCGCCGTAGTCGCATCCACCTACGTTCAGGTCAAATCCCTGGTGTTCCGGTCGTAGTCGGGGTTCCAGGGGGCCTTCAGCATCCCTTCCCTTGTGGTGGGAGAGGTGCCATTTACCGACAAATCCCGTTGTGTAGCCAGCCTCCCCCAGGTATTCCGCAAGGGTCTTGTAACCCAGGTCAAGGTGGGTGGTCCATCTTGCACCGCGCAAGG
>JAAZXX010000118.1 GCA_014239995.1 Verrucomicrobiia bacterium | reverse complement strand
TGATCCCGTGTGGTCCCCCATGGTGACGGTAAGCACATGTCCTGATGGCGCAAAACCAAAGATGCGAATCGGTTTGTCGCGTTGCAGGACCATCCCGTCACTGAATATAGGGTGCACCTTGAATGCTGCGGATGCAGACCCTGGTGTCAGGAGGAACAGCAGGATGATGAATCGAGCAAGTTTGTTGAGCATGAACTCCCTGATCATGGCAAGCAAACAGGGTCGAGCCAAGTCCAATCCCGTTCGCGTGGAGGGCTGAGGCCATGCTATTGGTGGAATGGATCATGCCGGTCATGATCCTCTGTCCGGAGATCGGAGTTGAACGGGAACGAAAGCTCAAGGCTCTATCTTTCCCATCCCGCCTGGGTCATCGGCGATCAGTGCGGTTGAGATCATCCACCTGCGCGTTCAGGGTAAAAAGGTCATGAAGGTAGGCCAGCAACACGATGATTGCCATGGGTGGAAGGATCATTGCACAACCAGAAAGACCCATCAGGATCAGGCCACTGGTGATTTTCCCCATGTATAAGCGGTGTATCCCAAGGGCGCCAAAGAAGGCCAGCAGCAGCCAGGCTACCGAATAATCTATTGAACCAGAGGTATAACGTTGATCTGCCGCGCGATCCATGCCGGGAATCAGGAATATGTCGATCAGCCATCCAAGGCCGAGAAGTCCCAGGGTGCAGAACCAAAGCGCCCCGGTGAGGGTTTTTCCGTAATAAAACCGATGCGCTCCCGTAAATCCAATGATCCAGAGCAGGTAACCCACCAGTTTGCTGTGTGTGTCCCTCTGAGCGTTCATTGTGACGGATCCTTGGTGTGAAAACCGTCCCTCGGAAAATGAGATGGAATGTCTGAAAAAGGAATCAAGTGCATGGTATCTATGTGTGCTTGAGTTCTTGTTGCCGGGCCCCTCTAGGAGTTTTTATCCTTGTTTCAAATGCAGGGAGAATCAATGATTTCCTGCTGTTTTTGCGAACTTCTTTGTTTGGTCCTTCAAAAGCGAGGACATCGGCTCTACGCTCGCCGCCCATGTGCTCTCATACATTATCTCCTGGTAATTGCTTCCGGACATTCCCGACGTTCCATTACCTGATATCCCGGGGCGGCATGGCACCGTTCAGCGTGAATTTGAAGCCTTGTGCCTTCGCGGTGACAGATCAATGGAGTGCCTAAAAGACACAATCCTGAAATGAAATCACGTATCAAACTTGCGGAATCTGTCATGGAATCCGGTGGCGTCATGGGGCTCTACACCCATGACGGTGCCTTTGCCATCAATTTTAACGGACAGGAACTCATGGATTCCCGAGCCCATGCATCCGAGTGTCTGCTGGGAACCCTGGGCATGGAGCGGATAAGATCTTCCCAGGAAGCACACGTCCTTGTCGGCGGACTGGGTCTTGGGTTTACCCTCAGAAGCGTGCTCCAGGCTGGAGGTCCCAAATCCCGGATCAGGGTGGTTGAATTGATCAAGGACGTGGTGGAATGGAACAGAACCCACCTCAAGGACCTGAATGGCACCTTGCTTGATGATCCTCGTGTGACTACCACCGTGGGGGATGTAAGTTTCCTGATGCGCGATGCAGCACCCCGTTCCCATGATGTGATCCTCTTGGATGTGGACAATGGCCCCATGGCACTGGTGGACGCGTGCAATGCTTCCCTGTATTCCAGGCAGGGCCTTCGGTTGATTCAGCGGGTATTGACGAACAATGGACGTGCCGTCTTCTGGTCTGCCAGTCCCGACAGGGCCTTTGAAAGCCGTCTCTCTCATGCAGGATTTCGTGTAAAGGCAGTTCCAGCCAAACGGTACCCGGGTGCAAAACGTGCCGCATGTATGTTGTATGTGGCGGATCAGGCTGTTTCGCCAGAGACAGAGCAATGAGGGGTTTTGATATATGCATGCAAGCCTCCTGGTCCTTATCAATCTGGCCTGATCATACGGCACGATGAGTTGTGTGAATGGGAAATGCCTGTTCGATGTGTTTGCCGTCCTTCCCCGGGTCATGCCTATCCGTGTTTTTCAAGAGGTATCCAAGGTGGACCTTTTCTATTTCATCGGCCCCGATGGGTTTCCCTGGATCATGGTCCTCCGCAGCAGTCACGCGGATGCTCGAGGTCATTGTATCCGTACGATGCCGTTACGCTGTCACTCTCTGTGGCAGCCGCTCGCCCTGCCATCAAGCGGTTTGTTTTCCGTCTTGAACCTGGCTGGGGGCCGGTTTCAAATCCCATACGATTCCCAGGAATGATAGTCCCTTGAGAATATAATAGGTCATGTCTATTTCCCACCACAGGAAACCCTGACGCGCGGAGTACTGGTAATGGTGGTGGTTGTTATGCCAGCCTTCGCCCATCGTGATCAGCGCCAGGAACATCGAGTTTCTCGAGTCGTCACCGGTTTGGTAGCGGCGTTTGCCCATGAGATGTGCCAGTGAATTGATGCAGAATGTCCCGTGCCACAGGAATACCGTGGAGACAACAAAACCCCAGAATATCAGAGGCAAACCCCCGATTGCGTACATGAGGATTGCAAAGGCGATCACCACTGGGAATTCAAAGCGATTGAGGAACCTGAGTTCAGGATATTTGGCGAAATCCTTGATGCGTGCCCAGTCGGTTGCGTCGTAACGCGTGGTCAGTATCCATCCCAGGTGAGACCACCAGAACCCCTTTTGTCGTGGTGAATGAATATCTTTTTCCTGGTCAGAATACCGATGGTGGGCCCGGTGATGCGCGGCCCACCAGAGAACTCCCTTTTGCACGGCAAGTGTCCCGAGAAGAGCCAGGAAGAACTGGAAGATCCTGCTGGTCTTGTAAGAGCGGTGTGCAAAATAACGATGGTATCCGGCTGTAATCCCGAACATTCTCACGTAATAGAAAAGCAAGGCAAAGCCCAGGCCGGCCCAACTCCACCCCCAATATACAAGCCCCCAGGCAGCTATTGCGTGGCAGCCCCAGAAGGGAACGGTTGAGATCCATCTGACTTCGTCTTTTCCTGTTGTTTGCGTGTTTTCGGACATCCCTGGCGGAAAACATGAACTAACAAGGCCATCAAATCAATCAAGGTATTCCAAAAAATTTCAGGTTCCCTGGTTCATCTCATATTCATGTAACTGGCAACGCGATGAGATAGTTCGTTTTTTTGAACAGTAGTTTGCTGAAAAATGCCTCTCAAACGCCCCAATCCAAACGTAACGAACCCGGAGTTCAAGGTGTCAAATCGCATGAGATGCCTGGTTGGACATGTCTTTACCAGATCCAATTAAACATCTGTTTATGGACTATGAATGATCGCAGTTATTACATTTCATGATGGCATTCGGGACCCTTTTCATGATCGTATCCATTTTCCCCAGAACAGAGTATTGGGTTCACAGGTGGTTTTCCATGAGTCCTTTGATCGACATCCGAAGATGACCTCGGAGTGAAGCACCCTGTCTTTGATTCAGGCGGATGGGGGAGCGAAATGGTTTGCGAAACCGATTCAAAATCTTTGTCAACGCGTGATGGCTTGGTAGCGGTGCATGTGGGAAAATCGCTTTTTGATTTCAAAGGAATTCCAAAGCTGCTTTCTTGGAAAGGCGAATATTTCCATGAGAGATCCCAAGAAGAAAATGTATGCCGGGACCTGTATGGGCATCATGGCCATCTCGCTTGTTTGGGCGTGTGGTCCCATGTTTCCAGATTGGCTGCTTACCCGGGGCGATCTCGAAGTCGGGCGTCCACCCACGACCCATCTGCGCAAGGAGATCCAGGGTGTGCTTGGCGGCACGACATCCGTCTACCGGGCGGTGCACGCCGAGAAAGGCCACGCAGAACAGACCTTGGATGTGGCCTTGAAGGACCTGCACGCTGCGCTGTTGAGTCAGTCCATGCCGTCGCAGAAGATGGAGGCAGTCCTGCGCGATCACCAATCCAGCCGAAAAATCATCCGCAAGCACCGCGGAGCCATGGAGGATTGGGCCCGGTCATCCGCGCCCTGGCTGCAGCAGCCAACCCAGGCGCCTGTTTTCACCGCCCCCGCAGTCACGGCGCATTTACCTGATGAGTTTGCGCGATATTTCCGGGGTTCCATTGCCTACTACCAGAAAAAGAATGTATTGGCCGGAGAAATCTGGAGGGACTTGCTTGCCTTGCCTGCCGATGATCGGCATTACCGGTCCACCTGGGCAGCCTTCATGTTAGGCAAACTAGCCCTTGAGGAGGAGCCCAAGAAAGCGATCGCCTACTTTCACTCCGTGAGGGAGATGGTCGATCTTGGTTTTTCTGACAGCCTGGGCTTGGCTGCAGCCAGTCTCGGCTGGGAGGCAAGGGTTTATTTCAAGCAGAAGGATTATCGACGGGCAATCGAGCTGTATCTCGAACAAATGACCACCGGCAACGATGTTTCCGCCTATACCTCGATCAGATGGGTGCTTGGCCAAGCCTTTCGTGATGAGGATCCCGAAAAGCTGCGATCAATGGTTCAATCAGCCGAGGTGCGACGGGTTGCCACCGCTTATCTGACCTCTCCCGATCCCTTTGGATGGGGCCCGGATGACCTTGGAGAAAATCGCCGGCTGCGCGACTGGGTGGAGGCGATTGAATCGGTTGAGGTCGATGATCCGAGTATGTTTGAGGTCCTTGCCCTGGCGGTTTATCAGCGTGGATTTTATGATTTGAGCCAGCGTCTGCTGGACCGTGCTCCAAGGGATGGCTTTTTAAGCCTCTGGCTCAGGTCCAAACTTCTTTTTCGCCGAGGACACGTCCAGGAAGCCACGGATTTACTGGCTCGAGTGGTGAGGGGCGGGGCATTGCTTGCTGCCAACGCGAACGCTCAGGGTAATGGAAATGCATCCCCAGCATCACTCAAGAAAGTGAATCAGGGAGTGCGGCAAACGGCATTGTCCAAGGGGTTTGATCGTTTGCGAGGCGAACACGGGGTGCTGCAACTGCATCACGGAGCCTTTGTTGAGGCCCTTGATGCGCTTCTGCGGTCCGGATACTGGATGGACGCTGCCTACCTTGCAGAACGCATCCTGACACTCGATGAATTGAAAAAGTATGTCGATCGAAACTGGCCCTCCGACGAGCAGGGTAAAGACCTGGATACCATGGAAACATTCCTGCGGTGGCGCGGATCCGTATGGAGTGGCGCTTTTTCAGAGGCTGGGCTGGGTTGCAATCTGCGTTACTTGCTTGCGAGGCGCCTGCTACGCATGAACCGCCCTGCGGAAGCGCGTGCCTATTATCCAGCTCCCTGGCGGGTGATGCACGATCAACGCATGCGCGACCTTGAGCGCGGACGAGATACGTCCCTTGAGCCTGGCTTACGGGTTGAGGCGCTCCAGGCAGCCGCGCAAACAACACGTCATCACGGCCTGGAACTGATCGGCACGGAGTGTGCACCGGATTGGGCCATTCATGGAGGTGATTATACGGATGGCTTGACCATGGAGCATCGCCAGGACAAGTGGGAGCATAAGTTGCTGGCACCTCTTGAGGAAGAAATCCAGCGTGCCACAGAGACACGCCTGGATCCATTTCGTCGTTTCCACTATCGTTATCTGGCGGCAGACATCGCCTGGGAAGCGCTTGAGATGATGCCTGATAACACACCGGAGACGGCTCGATATCTCTGCGAGGTGGGTGCTTGGATCAAGTATCAGGATCCTTCCTTTGCCAATCGCTTCTACAAGGCCCTGGTCCAGCGCTGTTCCGAAACCCCGATTGGCCGGGCGGCGAAGCAGTTACGCTGGTTTCCCAAGTTGACCGCCGATGGTGAGCTGGTGGTCGATCATGCTCATCCGTCCGATCCACGTGGGAACCATGAGAATTGATCTGCGGTTCGCAGGCCTGATCGCTTCTTCGGCCAGTCTATCAGAAAGGTTTTTCAGGATGCATTCCGATAAGATGACCCTACTTGGAAGACTTGCAGACAAGAAGATGTTGTTTCCCTCAGGATGCGTTGTGAACTCGATGCCCAGGTGTGATTCCTATTTCCTCTGCCGTTGCTGCGCAGGCAGATCACAGGTTTGCCATGCAAATAGGATGTTGCCCAAATACATATGAAGATGGGCTGGTCATTGACGAGGTTCGGTATCGTTTCCTTGTTGGCTTTACTTGCCCTCGGCGCGTTTATTTGGGGAACTCGGCCAGGATCAGCCTCCACCACATCGGGGTCGATGGTGCAGGATGTTTACGTTTGGCAGCGTGACTGGTCGGAAGGCGTCCGTGAATCGATACTGGATCACGGGCCCTCTTTTGATCATGTCGTCGTGCTGCAGACAGAGGTCAACTGGAAGCATCAGCGTGCCCCCTTGCATCGTGTCGCACTGGATTACGATACCCTGCAAGCCATGCCCGGTGAGCTTGGGCTCACATTGCGGGTGGGACCTTTTCCAGGTCCATTCAAAGTTGACGATGAGCGCGCACAATGGTTGACCCGGATTTGTGACTCCATGCTTGCTGAGGCCAAAGAACACGCACTTTCCGTCCACGAATTTCAAGTGGATTTCGACTGCGCAGAATCCAAGTTGGCAGGCTACGCTCTCTGGA
The DNA here is from genome assembly GCA_014239995.1 of Verrucomicrobiia bacterium. Taxonomy (GTDB): domain Bacteria; phylum Verrucomicrobiota; class Verrucomicrobiia; order Limisphaerales; family AAA164-E04; genus AAA164-E04. The sequence goes on along the minus strand of JAAZXX010000118.1, from coordinate 2,334 downwards.
CCAAGGCCATGCGTGCCGCGATTGCTCCCACCCCACTGGTGATCACGGTGCTCCCAAGTTGGTTGGATCAAGCCTCCTTTGGGGAACTGCTCCAAAGTGTGGATGGCTATGTGCTACAGGTGCACGCACTTGCCAGGCCCCGGTCTCCCGGACATCCCGAGGTGCTCTGTGATCCGGTGGCCGCGAGGAAGGCGGTTGAGAGGGCTGGCCAATATGGAATACCCTTTCGAGTTGCATTACCTACCTACGCATACCTGATCGCGTTTGACAGTAAAAGGCAGTTCGTGGGGCTTTCGGCGGAGACGCCACCTCATCATTGGCCCACGGATGGTTTTATTCAGGAAATCCGGGCTGATCCAGCGAGCATGGCCTGGTTGGTCCATCAATGGACAGTATCGCGTCCCTGGTGCATGCAGGGCTTGATTTGGTTTCGACTTCCTGTGAGAGGCGACCGGATGAACTGGCCATGGACGACACTGGCAGCGGTCCGTGAGGGGCGCACACCGTTGGACGACCTTGTCAGCCTCCTGAAAGATTCCGATGACGGATTGATGGATGTTTTCCTTGAGAATCGCGGTGAGGCCGATGCGGTTTTGGACAAAAAGGTGCGTGTTTCCTGGGACGAGGGATTTCTGGTGGCAGGGGATGGTGTCGGTGGTTTTTCGTTGCTTGAGAGAGGTCCCAAAAGCGTCGTGTTTGCCGTGAACTCGCTTGCCCTGAATATGCGGCTTGGACCGGGCCAGAGAAAGGTCATTGGCTGGTTACGCTGCCAGTCCGTCAGCAAGGCGCATGCATCGATTGTTGGGAGTGGCTTTTCAAAGCCTTTGCCCTGACCCGGAGTGAACGCCGCTCAGTAAGCGCTTGCCAGAAGGAAGATCTTCTCCCGCTGGTGTTGATCTGGATTTGAGGCGACTTACCTGATACCTTTCGGGCACTCCCTGAGCCTGAGATACATTAACCACATGGTCGTCGGGTTCATATCTGGAAGAAAAGAGTAATGAAAACTCCTTTTATGATCGTCATCGCTGCTGGGATGTTGGTAGCTTGCACGGGTCCTCTCCGGAAATATGAAACGTCTGGCACACCCGCCACAATCAGGAACCCAGTTGCCTTGCTTAAGCATCAAGTAAAGGTTGAAGGGCACTCCTTGGCTGTCCATGAAAAAAGCATTCCAGGAGCACGGGATGTCATCCTGCTCGTACACGGTCGTACATGGAGTTCCATGCCGGATTTTGACCTGCAGGTGGCTGAAAAACAACGTTCCCTCATGGATGCATTGGTGCGTGTTGGCTTCACCGCATATGCCGTGGACATGCGCGGATATGGCGACACCCCCAGAGATGCGACAGGATGGTTGACGCCAAGGCGTGCTGCGGCGGACCTGGCTGGTGTCATGCGCTGGGTTTCCAGGCGCCATGAGTCCCTGGATGCCCCTTCACTGCTCGGTTGGTCCTATGGATCCCTCATATCCCAGCTGGTGGCCCAGCATCATCCTGAACTGACCTCCAATTTGATCCTGTATGGTTATCCGCGTGACTCCAGTGAAGTGACTCCTGTATCTCACGAGGTAAGCGTGCCCCCCAGGATCCCAAACACGGCCCGGGCTGCTGCCGAAGATTTCCTGAACCCCGATGTCATCGATGCATCAAGCATGGATGCATTTGTGGATCGGGCGCTTCAGGCTGATCCTGTCAGGATGGATTGGAAAAATCTGCATGAGTGGAACACCCTCGACCCCGGCAAGGTGACCGTGCCCACCTTGTTGATCCACGGGGCATTGGACCCCTATGCCTCGCCAGACCAGCAGGCGGAACTTTTTAACAATCTCGGGACATCGGACCGAGCATGGGTGAGTGTCTCCACGGGGACTCACTGTGCCCACCTGGAAGACACCATGCACCGGTTTGTACAAGCTGTCGATGGATTCATCCATCGCCTTGAGATTCCAAATCCAGCATCCGATTAAGGGTGTTTTCGTTCCCTCCTGAAGCCGGGCTCCATGAGTCCAAGTTTCTCCGATGCGTCATGACATGGATTCCCTGCTTGTCCTGTCAAGTGGAGCTGCGTGCACCCAAAAGGAATTGTTTCCGAGTGTACAAGCTCTTCATGGTGCTTGCTTCCAACGGGAAGCTGCAAAGCCCATGCATCTGACCAGGCTATTATTCCCTTTGCTGTTTCCACGGTTCAGCTGGATCGGGATAACAGAAAGGGGCGTGGTCATAGTGACCACGCCCCGTGCATTATTATGCTAGAGTTATTTTTCCTCTTGCTCAGCGTGCGATGTAGAACATGGCGGCACCCTCAGGTGATGTCGCATAGGGTGATGTCGCACCG
>JAAZXX010000117.1 GCA_014239995.1 Verrucomicrobiia bacterium | reverse complement strand
GGCCTCGCCGTCTCGCAACGCCCACCTTGCAATACCCCGGATGGTGAACGGCAGGGTCATGGAAATCCAAGGGTCTCAGGGTCAGGATTGGGAGGGAGAATCTTGTGGAGAATTCGGTTGGCCACCCTGCTTTTTCTGCTGTGGTGTCAACACCACGTTGAGAGGGTAGCGCAATTTCATCACATCATCGACAAGCACTTCGATGTAGTGAATCCCGGCCTCCTCAAACTGTACTTGGCCAAAAAGGGAAACATTGGTGGCATGGGTGTTCACGTCCTTGAGAGCAAATTTGACGCTGCTCTTCCGTATGACCGAGGTCTGGTCCGGGCCAATCAGCCTCACTTCCTCGTTGAACTGACCGAAACCAGCCGTCCAGCGGTTGAAAATGCAAAGCTTAAGAGCCGTGACCGGCAATCTGGGTACACGTACCAAACCCAAGACACCTATGAGCATGAAATTTCCGTTGGATTCCTGCCTGACATCCTCACATATCAGTGAGGTCTGCAGGTCCGGCAATATTCTTGATGGTTCCATAAGGTGATTTGAAAAAGTTGGTTTCCCGGACTGAAAGTCATAGCTTAGACCGGACACAGACTCTGAAGGAATCTCCTGCTAATAAGAAGGCTTTCCTTGAAATATTTTACGCATCCGGCCCGGTGATGTCCAAGGTCTGCTGCTCCGCCGCAATGACGGTGTTACGCATCAACATCGCGATGGTCATCGGCCCCACGCCACCGGGGTTGGGGGTGATGGCTCCAGCCTTGGGCTGAACCGCATGAAAATCAATATCTCCCACCAGCCTGGAACCTGTCTTGGAACCCGGATCACTTATCCGATTGACACCCACGTCGATCACGACAGCACCCGGTTTAATCATATCTTCCGTGACGAATTCTGGGACACCCAGGGCAGCAATGATCACGTCTGCACGTCGACAGTGCTCGGCAATGTTTCGGGATCGGGAGTGACAGAGCGTAACCGTTGCATTGGCGTTCTTTGATTTTTGCATCAGCATGGAAGCCATTGGTTTACCAACAATATTCCCACGCCCAAGCACGACAACTTCAGCCCCTTCCAATGGGCAATCGGTTCGTATCAACAACTCGTGCACACCAGCAGGGGTGCAAGGAAGGAATCCTCCCGGCTGGTGCAACATTAATTTCCCGACATTGACGGGATGGAATCCGTCCACGTCCTTGCTTGGATTCACAGTGGCGTAGACAACAGTTTCGTCCATGTGCCTTGGTAAAGGAGCCTGCACCAGGATGCCGTGCACGCGAGGGTCTTGATTGTATTCCTCGAGAACACCGAGAAGGTGGGACTGGGATGTGTCGTTCTCAAGGACAAGGGTTGAGGAATGAATACCCAGGTCGTGACACTTGCGTTCCTTCATGCCCACGTAAACGCGGGAGGCAGGGTCTTCCCCCACTCTGATAAAAACCAGCCCCGGGGTCACACCCGAGTCCTTGAGTTGCCCCACACGAGCAACAGTCTCTGAGTGTATCGTCGCAGCAATACGTCGCCCATCAATCAGGTTGTCCATGAGGTTCTTACTCAGCCAGACGCAACTATTCGATCTCAATGACGGGAATGCGCGGCCACCGGGCATCCACCGACTCTTGTCCTGTTGCCTGGATCTTGTATCCCTCGTATGGCTTCAGGTCCGCAGGACTTGGACGGGTATGAAGGTGCAGCCTACCGGTATAGAGATAATTCATGGTACGATGGGTCACGGGATCCTCCAGGCGATGATATGTCGGGGACTGGATACTACGGCTGCGCTTGACGATTCCCTCGCGGGTAATGATACGTCTCAGATGGATCTCGGGGTTGGGATTTTCTGCGATCACCACCTCTGCAGGAAGGCGGTCAGCTCCAATAACCGGTGGCAGCTTGGGTAAGTCAAGTTCCGGAAGGTTACCCTGAATTTGAGTCAAGCCAGACTGCGTGTCCTCAAGTTCCCCTGTGGAACTGTCCTCTTCCACCTCAGCAACCTGCAAGGGGAGCGTCTCTTCTGTGATACTTATCTCAGAGGTCTCCGGCAGCGGATCAATCGGATCGCTGACGGCTACAACAGGAGAAGGACTGCTTGAATCGAGCTGCGCTTGGGCCGCAGTGGTATCATCCGGCTGGTTGGCCAGCACGGTTCCCTCAATCACCACGCTCTCCCCTTGACCTGGTTTATCGATGATTAAGACAGGTTCCGAATCCGTTCCTTTTGTTTCATCTGGATTCTCGATAACGGTGATTGATGGAAGGACTTGCAGATCCTTTTCGGGAGACTCAGACGTCAAATCAACAAGGTCAGCTGCCACATAAGCAACCGCACCACGCGGTGGTTTGATAGAAATCCATCCCTCGGACTGCTTCAGCGTTTCCACCTTATCCCCCCGATTTAAGCGCGCGACGACCTTGAATTTTTGATCAGGACCCGCACGCACGTTGAGCCGGGTGGCGGTAACAAAGTTTTCAGCAGCATCGATATAGTCCTCGGAAACCCAAAGCACAACGTCCTGGGGAACAACGATACGAAACCATTCCTTCGGGTTTCCTGGAACGGTTTCCGAGAGGATCACGCTCTCGAGAATTTCAACCTTGTCGCCAGTATTCAACTGGGTCAGCACTTCACTCGAGATCGTAGCGCGTGAACGGACGTTGACACGCTCTTTTTTGACGATACCGAATTGTGCGGCTCCCCCCACAGGTGCCCATGCGATGACAAATACGCACCACATAAAAAGACTTTTCTTAAACGAACTCATCATGGAGGACAATTGAAAAGCAACCCGGGAGAATGTCAATCTCGTAGCGATCTCCGGGGCTTCAAACATCCCTCCAAACGCCAATGACACTCGTATGGAAGGGCGGGTGGCCTTCGAGGTGACCAAAATCAAGCTCTGCCAGGGTGTTCACATGGAAGACCACCCAAACGTCAGCACGTTTGTTCGTTTCCCTCGTAAGACACCGACCAGGCTATTCAAGCCGCACCTTGAGGGCTTGCCCTTCGCGGGAGGGTAGCAATGCCTACAACCCGACCAGAAAAGATCCGCGTGCCATCGGGGCTTAAAGCACCGGCTACCGAAAGGCCAGGTTACTGGAACTCAAGAAGCACCTTGCGCTCTGGCGTGGGATACCACGAGGTCAAATGGTGTGCAAGTCGCCGAACCACCTCCGGATGCCTACCTGCAAGGTTCTCCTCTTCAGAAGGATCACTCATGAGATCGAAAAGCTGTGGTCGCTTTTCTAAACGTGGATGGGTGGTCTGATAGCGATTTACTTCACCGTCATAAGTCAGCAGAAGTTTCCATTTTCCTGCAATAGCCCATCGATACAGCAGTGAAGCCTGAGGGTTTTCGATATCTGCGATGTCGTGAGCGAACCCTTCCCCACGAATCAAGGATCGTTGGATAGGGGATCCCTCACGCAGACTGGACATGAGATTCAGTCCTGGAAGTCCCTTGGGAACGCGCCCGCCCACAGCCCCCAGTATGGTGGGAAAAAGATCGATACTGCTCACCAGTTCGGGTCTATCCTCAGGTGTGAGGTTTTCGGGCCACCGAAACATGACGGGTGTGCGAATCCCCCCCTCATAGGGTGTCTGTTTGGAACGAGGCGCATATCCGCGGCGTTCGGGATGCTGAATCCATCCGTTATCAGTAACATAGACCACAAGGGTGTTCTCTCGAATCCCCTGATCATCGATCAAGCCTAGAACCTGGCCACAAGTCTCATCAAACCATTCGCACATGGCATAATAACGGGCGACATGCTCCGAATCGACCTGGTTACGGTATTTCTCAAAAAGTCGTTTGGGGGGATTATGCGGTGTATGGGGTAAAAAGGGTGCATACCAAAGGAAAAAAGGTTTCTCCTGTTTCACTGCCCCTTTGACAAAATCCCTGATAGGACCGATCCCCTCACGCCCAATAGCCAAGCCATCGTCACCATGACGCCCCCCCTCCTGAGGAAATCCCCGCGTCATCCCATGGGTGAAGCCACCATGGCTATGATTGCCTTCCCACCACTTGCCACTTTGATGGCTGAGGTATCCGCTTTCACCCAATAAAGAAGGAAGGGTTTCAAATTGATCCAGATAGCGGATCAACTCAGACCTTCGTTGCTGGTAAAGTTTGGAGTTCTTGTTTGCGTATTTGGGAGATGGATCATTTCCAGTGACACCGTGTCGATGCGCAAAATGTCCCGTAGCAAGCGTCATCAGCGAAGGACGACACAAGGCAGTAGGTACGTAGCCACGCCTGAAAAGGACACTTTGCCTGGAAAGTTGATCAAGATGGGGGGTTTGGATCACTGGATGCCCCATGAACCCATAATCCGTCCAGGCCTGGTCGTCAGAAATAATCAGGACGACGTTGGGTGGTTCAACCCCATAGGTATAGGCAATAGGCAGCGAGAAAAAAGCGATTTGGAGGAATAGCACCCTACGGAAGAAAGGTCGACAGAAGGAGAAATTCATACCCAATACATACGAAATTCAGGCTCGCTGACCAATAGTTAAATGCAAAGCAATGCATTTTGAGTAGATCAAGGCAGACAGATATATGCGTTGGAAGACATCATCCAGAAGACTTTTTCCCAGATGAACACGTAGGTCTCTCAATATTGGCGAGGGCTGATCATCATGGAGTATCGCAGCAAGGGGCATTTACCCGAGACGCCTCGGAACAAAATCTCAATGCATTCCGCTCACCCGCCTTTTACGCATGGGAAGCTGGCTTTTCAAACTGCCACAACATGGAGAGACCATAGTCGAGATGTGTCGTTCTGCTGGAAAGTCCTTGCTGGGTCAAGCTCGAGAATGGGTATATTTTGCACAAGGCTGCAGCTGTTCCACAGGGAAGTGTTGCCTCACCCTACGACAACTAATCGAATACTACCGAGGGTTATGGAAGCCACTGTCATCTGCAGCCCCAATGGCCAGTTGGTCTCTGGCGGGAACCCCATGTCCAGAGGCGTCTAGCACCCATCTTTTCGGAAAACTAGAGCGTGAAGCGCAGCATCAGATGAATGGTTGCAGAGGACCCAGAGGATCCACAACTTTCGAATCATGATCAAAATTCCTTGTTATCGAGTAGATTCACCGATTTGATGGGGCCCTTGATGGATTCACTCGCTTCCAACAGTATGCTGCTCTCGGCCACCGACCTCACCCTGGTATTTGACTACCTGCGTCTTTTGAACGGGGTGACACTAGCTGTCACTTCCGGTGAAAAAGTAGGACTGGTCGGGCGTAATGGTTGCGGTAAAACCAGTCTTCTCAAGATCCTGGCCAAGCAAACCGAGGCAGATTCCGGAGAACTTTCTCGGCGAAAGGGTCTCAGGATCGGATACCTCCCTCAGGAATTCGAGCTGATCGAAACGACCAGTGTCCATGAAAACATTCTTTCCGGCGCTTCGGATGTGCAGGCATGGATTGCTGATTACGAATCAGGAAACGGTTCGGAGGCAAATCAGGCACGTTTATTGGAAAGTATCGAACAGGCGGATGGATGGCATCTCGAGACTCGCACTGAAATGTTGGCTACCCGGCTTTCCACCCCTCCTCTCAAGACTCAAGTGGCAACACTCTCCGGTGGAGAAAAACGTCGAGTGGCTCTTTGTCGCGCCCTGGTGGGACAGCCAGACCTTCTTCTGCTCGATGAACCAACCAACCATCTCGATACCCGTTCGATCAATTGGCTGGAGAATTATCTCAAGGCCTTTAAGGGAGCTGTCATTTTTGTAACCCATGACCGGTATTTCCTGGATACCATTGCCACGAGAGTCGTTGAACTTGATAATGGAGAAGCATTTTCACACCCTGGAAATTACACCTCCTATCTGGAAAACAAGGCAACCAGGCAGCAAATCGCTGATCAATCGGAGCGGCGGCGGCAACGTTTTCTCCGCGAGGAGCTGCAGTGGGTCAGGGCTGGAGTCAGGGCACAACGATCCAAAGCACGTCATCGACTGAATCATTTCTATGAAGTAGATGGCCTTGAGGCTCCACCTGAGGAACGTGAAATGGATGTCCTCATCCCCCCCCCCAGTGCCCTTGGAAATATTGGTGTCGAGTTGAAGGATGCCGGCGTTCAATTTGGAGAAGGGCAAGAGGCACACTGGTTATTTCGCAAGCTCAACCTCTCATTGGAACCTGGAAAATGCATTGGTGTAGTGGGAAAGAACGGCGTTGGCAAAACCACTCTGCTCAGATTGTGTATGGGGGAACTCAAACCCTCGGAAGGCACGGTCACCATTGGTAAGAAATTACAAATCAACTATATTGACCAATCCAGAATGCAACTTGAGGGCCATGGCACCTTGCTCGAGGAGATTGCGGGAGGAAACGAAAACATTTATTTCGGTCAACATCAAATCAACGCACGCGGTTATCTGAGACGTTTCCAATTCCCTGAACACCGAGCCAACGAGCCCGTTTCTCAACTATCTGGCGGAGAACGAGCACGACTCATGCTCGCCAAAGTACTGAAACGCGGAGGCAATTGCTTGATTCTGGATGAACCCACCAATGACCTGGATCTTCCTAGTCTGCGTATGCTTGAGGAAGCATTGGCAGATTTTGATGGCAGTGTCATTGTTGTCAGTCACGACCGATATTTCCTGGATCGTATCTGCGATCAAATCATCGCATTTGAACCGCAAGGCCTTTTTGTGCAACCGGGGAACTACTCGTATTACCTTGAAAAACTGGAGGAAAGAGAAAAATACCGCCAATCGGAGACAAGGACATCCCAGCAAGCCAGAGTCGCGAAGAAGCCAAGAGCAAAGAAGGAACGCCCAAGACGTCTGAGTTACATGGAAAAACGAGAACTCGGAGGTATGGAAGAGGCTATCCTTGAAGCCGAATCAGATGTTGCTACCACGGAGGCGAAACTCAATGATCCTACCTTCTATATCGAGCATGCTGACAAAGCACGCATGAGCACGGAGAAGTTGACGGCACTGAAATTGAGGGTAACCCGACTCTATGAACGCTGGGAGGAGCTTGCTTCCATCGAAAATGGCGGTTCCTAAAAGAACACAGTCTGAATCTGAGAGCGGGTGCTCTCGAAAGATCAGGCTCCTCAACGCCCTTCCATCATGTTGGTCGGAAGGCCGTGTTCCCAACCCCTGGGCTGGCTCCAAGGACGGGCTGAGGTGTTTTCAGGATCTGGGGTCGCACAACCTGCCAAGCCTGCGAGCGCAAGCACAAACAAACACAACAACAGAAGATCTTTTTTTTGACGAAAAAGCATTGTTAGACTACGAGCAGATGGCTGGAAACATCACGCTCAGTAAATGACTGCGTCCCCCACCTGTATGTTGGTTTGAAGCCAACCAGGCAAGACGTTAGCAACGGAGCGCTCGGATTCGACAGATGAAATCTGCACCTTGCCAACAAGTTTGCCATCCCGACTCACCATCAATTGACCATTCTGCCGAACACCATGGTTTTCACCCACGTCAATGATCACAAAACCCCAGTCTGCATCCACTGACAATACGGCGCCCTCGAGGCCATCACGCATCACCACCTTCTGAGATGGTCCCACAAATCGACTGAGCTCGTACTTGATCTGGTCAAGTTGGCGAATGAGCACATCCTTTTCACCGTTGATGGCGGCAATTTCATCATCCGCATCGGAGAGTTTCTGCTTCATGGTCACCACAAACTGTTGGGTCACTCCCAGGCCTCTCCAAGTCTGCAGTTCACGTCGAGCCTCGGTCAGGCCGGAACTTGCCTCGGCAAGTTGACCATCAAGTTCATTGCCGCGAGCTCTCTGTTGAGCCAGTGCCTGGCCCATTTTTTTGAGGTTGTCATCCAGTTCGGTCACCTTACCAAGGAGACTTTCGACCTCTACCTCTGCTTCGCGCTGGGCGCTCACAGCGAGACGCTCTTTACTCTCAGCGGTTTGCCTAGCCTCATTGGACTGAACCAAATCATTCTTCAAGTCTGTAATCTCAGGGGCCTTAATGAACTGGATGATACCCAGTGAACCCAGTCCCGCCAAAATCGATAATATCAAACCTGCTCTCAGTAGCTGCATAATCAGTAAATTTTGAATCTCTTACGTGGCTGGAGGTTAACGGAAATCTAATGACTCTGTCAACTCTGCCCAGTTTAATTATTCGAGGAAATACTCGCATCGGGATGGTCAACCGAGGATGCGCTTGCCCTCGCTGAGGAAGATACCCTGGAAATTCATTTTGAGGGCATCAGCATTGGATGCTTTGGCCAGAGCCTCTTCCTCGCTGACAAGCCTGTCCTTAACAAGCTTGAAGAGCGCCTGGTTAAAGTTCTGCATTCCATCCTCTGCACCGGTTTCTATCGCAACACTGAGCTTTTCCAGTCTATTTTCTTCGATTAACTTGCGCATGGTCCCCGTGTTGATCATCACCTCAATGGCTGGAATCACTCCGCCGCCGATCTTCCCGACCATACGTTGACAGACAACTGCCCGAAGCGTCCCAGCAAGCTGGCGCCGAATCTGGTCCCGCTCCTCCGACCTGAAAAAGTCAAGAATGCGAGTAATAGATTGTGCCGCATTCGTCGTGTGTAAGGTGGAAAGCACCAAATGCCCTGTGTCTGCAGCACTCATGGCTGCAGAAAAACTGATGGCCGATCATAATCACGTCTGGGTCTTGACGGAGAACGTGCTTCAATCCAGCTGCGAAATTCAATGAATCAAGTCCAATTTCACGCTGTTCAATGACGGATTTCTTGTCCGAAAAAACGAATTCGATAGGATCTTCAAGGGTAACTACATGCTTACGGGTCGAGGCGTTGATGTGCTCGATCATGGCAGCAAGGGTGGTGGATTTACCGCAACCAGTGGTGCCCGACACCAGGACAATTCCGCGTGGAGAACCAGCAATTTCCTTGA
>JAAZXX010000116.1 GCA_014239995.1 Verrucomicrobiia bacterium | reverse complement strand
TTTTTTTCGTGGCGTCCCGTCGTGCTCAACTTCAACCGTATCGTTCCATGGACATGAGCAACGTTCACCCATTGCTCACATCCCAAGTGGAAATCGCCTGGAAAAATAGAATCGAGGCAAATCCTGAGAGTGGGATTGTTCTGACCGATGATTATAATCCTGTCGAGTACTACGATGCAAAGGTGCGTGAGGAGATCCGCTTGAATTTCGCCATGGGAATGCGGAGTAAATGAACGACGCATCGATCGCTTTTTTGGTATTTGCAGCAACCGGCAGCTGTGGCTTTGATTTTGAGTTTCAGAAAAAAACCCCAGGGCAAGGCTGCATCATGGGAAAATCACTTTAGGATGTGGATATGAGCGTGGAAGCATGGCTTGGTTTATTGCTCGCGGAGCTGGTCATGATGGTGGGAGCCTTTGGAAGCTTGCTGCCATTCATCCCCAGCACGCCCTTGGTGTTCCTGGCCGCTCTCGGTCACAAGCTCTATTTCGGGGATGAAAGTGTCAGCATGATGGTCATGGTCATGCTTGGGTGTGCCACCCTTCTCTCACTGGTCGTTGATCATGCAGCGGGCCTGATTGGGGCACGCAAGCTGGGAGCCACCTGGCGGGGTGTCCTCGGCGCAGTGATAGGCGGCGGCATCGGTATTTTCATAGGCCCATGGGGCATCCTGATCGGCCCATTCGCAGGGGCACTGGCCCTGGAACTCTCCGGAGGACGAGGTCTCGGCGAAGCATCCAAGGCGGGTGCAGGGGCGCTACTGGGCGTAATGGCAGGTACATTGGGAAAATTCGCCTGTGCGCTCGGAATGGCTGGATTATTCGCTGGAAACCTGATCATACGTTCCTGGTAATTCCACCCAAGCTCTCATGCAAAAGCCCGCCGAGACGCAAAACCCACCCAAACAACAAGAAGTTTCACTATGGATTAAGGCTTGAACCTCAATGGTATATTTGAAAGTATCAATCACCCACTGGCAGGGGACTGTGCCATGAGACATTAATTAGGAGAGAGTTATTAAAGGTAAAAAACGATTTTTCAGAAGGCCGCCGCGCGACATGACCCGCGTCAACCACCGTATCCGAGCCCGTGAGGTCAGGATCGTGAATGGTGATAAAAACCTTGTCATGGAAACGCGAGCAGCCATCAAGCTGGCGAAAGAGGCCGGAATGGATCTCGTTGAGATCGCCGGTAAGGCCACTCCCCCGGTATGCAGGATCATCGAGTACGGCAAGTATAAATACGAACAGTCCAAGAAGAAGAAGGCTGCCGACTCCCACAAACAGAAGACCAAGGAAATCCAGCTGCGCATTGCCATCGACGAGCATGATTACGGCATCAAGTTGGCGCGTGCAGAGCGATTTCTAGGACAGGGAGATAAACTGTTGGTCCAATTGAGATTCCGTGGACGGGAAAACGCCCACCGCAACCTTGGTTTCGATATGATGAACAAGGTATGTGATGATCTGGGGACCATGGGGAAAGTAGACGTAAGACCCAACCTGCGCGGTCGCAGAATTTCCATGACCCTGTCTCCCCTTGCCAAGGAACAACAGGAACCTCAGTTTGATAAACACCTGCAACATCTCTCAGAAGAGGCCTTGGCCAATGACGAGGGTGACGTGGATGATCATCCTGAGGAACCACATGAGGACATGGTTGAAGAAACCAGCCAGGATTGATTCCTGCCGGATAAGTGCAACCCATCTAACCCGAAACGGCATGCATTCGCGGCTTAATCTCCCGCCAATCCACCGCATTCCCATGGTGACACCTATCTGGCCTGCGATGGAAAAAAAACTGGCAGAACACCGTCGCAAGGGCGCATGATGAAGTTACTCAGGATGATTCAACACAGATGAAGGCCAAAATAATCATTACTCCCAAGAAGGCTGTGCTCGATCCCCAGGGCAAGGCCGTTCTCAACGCCCTTGAACACATGGGCTACGACGGCATTGAGGATGTTCATGTCGGTAGATTCCTGGAACTTGAACTTTGCGGGGACAAGGCGTCAATGGAATCCAAAATCGAGGAGGCTTGCCACCGGCTATTGTCAAACCCGGTCATCGAGGACTATCGCGTGGAGTGGGAGGAATGATCCCGAAAGCTTGGGGCACGCACCTCTTGCTATCCATCCCCTGAAAGATTCTCAATGAAATCAAAAGTTTATGACCCAACCTGGTGACGAAGCGATTCAAGACCTGGAAAACCGCGGGGGAGATTTGAAACAATTCACCTTCGGCATACTCCAGTTTCCCGGTTCAAACAGTGATCAGGACTGCATTGATGCCGTAGAAGTCATGGGGCACAAGGCTCGCTACGTCTGGCACAAGGAGGAAAGCCTGGGACATCTGGACGCGGTACTGGTGCCGGGCGGTTTCTCATACGGCGATTACCTGCGGGCAGGTGCGATCGCCCGTTTCAGCCCAGTCATGAAGGCGGTGTCTGACTTTGCGGCTGAAGGTGGTCTGGTGCTGGGCATCTGTAACGGATTTCAAATCCTTTGTGAAGCAGGCTTGCTACCGGGTGCCTTGATCCGCAACCGCTCCCTTCAATTTCGATCCGAGTTCGTGCATCTGAGCACCCGGAACACTCAAACCCCATTTACAAGCGCCATCCCGGAAAGCCATTTGATGCGGGTACCCATCGCCCACGGAGAAGGTTGCTACTTCGCAGATGAAACCACCCTGGAGGAAATTGAAGCCAACCATCAGATCCTATGGCAATACACCACCTCGGAAGGAAACCAGGAGGATCATGCAAATCCAAACGGTTCAGTAAAGCACATCGCAGGAGTGTGCAATAAACATCAGAATGTTGCAGCTTTGATGCCGCACCCGGAACGAGCCTGCCAGGACATCATTGGCAGCAAGGATGGAAGGTGGATTTTCATGAGCCTTATAGACCATCTGAACAGAGTTGTCTCGACGGAGTGACAAGGTCTTGCCCCCGTTGAAACGAATCGTTTGATATTTCAGCAGACCATGCCCGAACAAAAAATCACCCCCGAGTTAATCCGTCAGCACAACCTAACGGAGGAAGAATACAGTCTCATCCTCAAGCAAATTGGGCGCGAACCCAACATCACTGAACTTGGCATCTTTTCAGTGATGTGGAGTGAACACTGCTCTTACAAGAATACGCGTCCGCTGCTGAAGGGGTTTCCAACACGCACACCGGAGGTTCTGGTGGCTGCCGGAGAGGAGAATGCCGGAATCATCGATATCGGCGATGGACTGGCGGTTGCATTCAAAATCGAGTCACACAACCATCCCAGTGCCGTGGAACCTTTTCAGGGGGCAGCCACGGGTGTCGGAGGCATTATTCGGGATATTTTCACCATGGGCGCACGCCCGATTTGCGCGGCTAATTCCCTGCGCTTTGGCAACCTTGACTCAGCAGAAGTAAGGCGTCTGTTTCGTGGCGTGGTCGCCGGGATCGGTCACTATGGCAACTGCTTCGGCATTCCAACGGTCGCTGGAGAGGTTTATTTTGACGAAAGCTACGAGGGAAACCCATTGGTAAACGCATTTTGCCTGGGTGTGTTACGTCATGAACAAATCGCCAGAGGAGCCGCCAAGGGCACAGGGAACCCGGTATTCTATGTGGGGCCAGCCACGGGACGGGATGGGCTCGCCGGTGCCGCGTTCGCCTCCCAAGACCTCACCGAAGAGTCCGCGGAGCAGCAGCGTGGTGCGGTTCAGGTAGGAGACCCGTTCATGGAAAAACTCTGCATGGAGGCCTGTCTGGAACTGCTGGCCACCGGGGTGGTGGCAGGCATACAGGACATGGGAGCTGCTGGTTTAACCTGTTCCACCTGTGAAACGGCAGCACGCGGAGGCACCGGCATTGAAATTGAACTGGACAAGGTACCTCAGCGCGGACCTGGCATGACTCCATACGAAATCATGCTCAGTGAATCACAGGAGCGCATGCTGATCATCGTCCACAAGGGAAAGGAAAACGAGGTTAAGCGCATCTTTGACAAATGGGATCTGCCGTGGGCGGAAATTGGCGTTGTGACAGACACGGGCCAAATGGTCGTGAAGCATCACGGGGAGGTGGTAGCCGACCTGCCTGCAGCTAAATTGGCAGATGAGGCCCCCGTCTATCAACGTGCATCCAAAGAACCTTCTTACCTGAGTGAAACGCGCCAGTTCGACCTCGCTACCATCGCCGACACCCAGGATCCGATTGCTGATCTTCAAGCCCTGCTCTCGACTCCAACCATAGCATCCAAGAACTGGGTTTTCCGACAATATGATTCTACCGTACGCAACGGGACAGTGGTTCAACCAGGATCCGATGCGGCAGTGCTTCGGGTCAAATCTGACTCCCTGCCACTCTTACCCGAGAGCGCACCCAATCGCCACCAAGCTGTGCAGGACAAATACCTTGCCATATCGGTGGATGGAAACGGAGCCTATGTTTATCTGGATCCCTACGAGGGTGGAAAGACCGCCGTCGCCGAGGCAGCCCGGAACCTCGCCTGCTCAGGGGCTGTTCCTTTGGGCACAACAGACAATCTGAACTTCGGAAATCCACACAATCCAGAATTGTTCTGGCAGCTGAAGGAAGCTGTCCGAGGTCTGGCGGATGCCTGTCGACATTTTGAAGCACCCGTCACCGGAGGCAATGTCAGCCTTTACAACCAGAATCCAAAGGGAGCCATTGACCCTACCCCGACGGTTGCCATGGTGGGGCTTATCGAGGACCCTGCACAGATCACCACACAATGGTTCAAGGAACAAGGGGATGTTATTCTGCTCCTTGGGGCCCTGGTTGATCAAGCTGATCCCTATCAGGGATTGGGCGGATCTGCGTATCTGAAGCTACGCCATGACCTCAAACAAGGACTCCCGCCCAGATGTGATCTGGTGAGGGAAAAACAGTTGCACGATGCCCTGCGAGGTTGGATTTCACAGGGAATCATTCGAAGTGCACATGACTGCAGTGAAGGTGGCTTAGCTGTGGCATTGGCCGAATGCTGTATTTCCAATGAACGAGCACGCCATACCTCGGAGCTCACAGGAGCAAACATTGTCCTCAAAACCCCAGCTCAGGTTCGCACGGATGCACTCCTCTTTGGGGAAACCCAGGGACGCATCATTGTCTCCATACCGCCATCCCACGAGACAAAAATCCTTGGGCAGGCAGCGATTCTAGGGTTACCCGCCGAAAAGATAGGGACGGTGGGAGGCAAAAACCTGAGCTTGAAGGTCGATGAAGGGATCTTTGAGTGGGACCTCGATACCCTGCATGACGGTTGGTTCAACTGCATCAACCGGATCATGGAGTCATGATTGAAAAACAAAGCGGGTTTTGGTGTACACACGGTTGTTAAAACACCAAAACCCGCTGTCTTCGCACTCACGAAGACGACAGGTTTTTAGCGATTTCCAGGCCAATTTCAAAGCGAAAAGTCAAAAAATAATATTTCCCGACTCTACCGCCGAAGGACTTCATACGTTTTCACCACTCAAAAACAACATAAGTTAAACAATTACAGCTTGTTACGGAATAGATTAGACAGAGCGCACAGACAAGAAAGCACAGACTTCAAAGAAGTCTGTGCCAATGGACAAATGGGTAAGCAAACCTAATGCGCCTCCAGCCAATTGGCCCCCATGCCAATGTCCACCTCAACGGGAACACTCAATGGAAGGGCCTCTACCATGAGGTCGCGCACCATGGATTTCACGGCAGTTTCCTCGTCCTCTCTGAGGTCAAAGACCAGTTCGTCATGCACTTGAAGCACCAGTCTGGTCTCCAGTTCCCGCTCCTGAAGCTGACTCCATATAGCCGACATGGCCAACTTGATCATATCCGCAGCGGATCCCTGGATGGGTGCATTGATCGCATTACGCTCTGCCATATTTCTTATGGTTCCATTGGCCGATTGAATATCAGGGAGATAGCGTCGCCTTCCAAGCAATGTCTCCACGTAACCCTTGGAACGCGCGCGTTCCAGGGTAAGTGCCATGTAATCCTTGATTAGAGGGAAGCTTTGAAAATATTCCTCAATGATTTCCGCAGCTTCCGCGCGAGATATCCTGAGCCGCTGGGACAAGCCAAAGGGGGAAATACCATACATGATCCCAAAATTAACCGTCTTGGCTCGCCGCCGCATTTCCCGGGTAACATCCGTGAGAGCTACCTTGTAAATACGGGCCGCAGTCGCAGCATGAACATCTTCACCTGCTTTGAATGCCATCGCCATGGAAGGATCGCCACTCATGGAAGCCATGATCCGTAACTCAATCTGGGAGTAGTCTGCCGACAACAGCGCATAACCTTCACCACGCGGGACAAACGCCCGGCGAATTTCTTGCCCCAGCTCCCTCCGGATGGGAATGTTCTGCAGGTTAGGATGCTGAGAACTCAAGCGCCCTGTCGCCGTTGCCGTCTGGTGAAACGTGGTATGGATACGGCCAGTCGGCTCAAAAATGCTTTGGGGAAGGGCTTCAGCATAGGTACTGCGGAGTTTGGTGACAATGCGGTATTCGAGGATCTTTTGAATAATTCCATGCTCACCAGCAAGGGACTGGAGCACATTTTCATTGGTGGCATACTGCCCTGTCTTGGTTTTCTTGGGTTTGTCGACAAGCTTGAGTTTGCCAAACAGGATTTCACCCAGCTGCTTGGGTGAACCAATATTGAACTCCTCACCAGCCATGGCATGAATACCTTGCTCAAGCGTCTGGATTTGTTCCAACAACTGGGCCGAAAATAGGCGCATGGAATGGGTGTTCAGGCGTATGCCCTCCTGCTCCATTGAAGCCAATACGGGAAGAAGAGGCATCTCAAGCTCATGAAAAAGACGATCGAGATCCAGTTTCGCGATATCGGGCTCCAGAAGGCGGTAGAGCTGCCAAGTGATATCAGCATCCTCAGCGGCATAGGTGGTTAGTTTCTCAAGGGCTACGTCCTTCATGGAACCCTGATCTCCACCCTTGGGACCAATCAGGGTTTCGATCGAAACAGGGCTATAACCCAGATAGGCCTCCGCCAGGTAATCCAGTCCATGCTTCTGGTCTGGTCGCATGAGACTATGGAGAATCATGGTATCGATGAAGGGGCCCTGAACCCTGAAACCATGCCAATGCAGGACGTTCAAGTCGTATTTCAGGTGATGCCCCACCTTGGCAATCCGTGGGTTTTCCAGAAGAGGTGCCAATTTTGCCTGCACATAAGAACTGGAAAGACCATCCTCCCTGTTGAGAGGGATATAACAGGCTTTGCCGCCCTTGGCGCAAAGTGAGATCCCAAGGAGTTCAATACTCTTGGGGTCAAGCCCGGTGGTTTCGGTATCCATGCAGAACGCGGACTGCGCCATCAGCCGCTGAACCCAATCGTCCAACTCCGGCTCACTTTGAATGCAATCATAGGTGTGCGGCACATCAGAGAGGGTCTTTAACACGGCAC
Organism: Verrucomicrobiia bacterium; assembly: GCA_014239995.1. Lineage (GTDB taxonomy): Bacteria > Verrucomicrobiota > Verrucomicrobiia > Limisphaerales > AAA164-E04 > AAA164-E04. The sequence continues at coordinate 1,498 of JAAZXX010000116.1, read as the reverse complement.
CAGCACTGGAGACAGCCCCTGCTGGCAAGGGAACCGACTCGTTTCCTATCATCAAATCAAGTTCACCTTGCCCCGTGCCAGCATCCTTGCCCTTGAAACCTCTCCCCGCTTTGAATGTCTCACCGAACAATCGCTTTCCAAGAGCGTTGAATTCCCATTCAACAATCAAAGGCTTGAGCCGAGCCTCATCCGGATCAACAAGTTCAAGCGACCATTCATTCCAATTGATAGGAACCTGCAGGTTAATGGTTGCCAACTGCTTGGACAATAAAGCACTTTCACGGTGTGCGAGCAACTTTTCTCCCATTTTACCCTTAATTTCATCAGCATGGTCGAGAAGTTGTTCGACGGAGGCGTATTGCTTGATCAGTTTTTTAGCCGTCTTCTCCCCTATGCCCGGCACCCCCGGTATGTTGTCAGAGGCATCCCCCCAGAGCCCAAGAATGTCAATGACCTGCAACGGATGGTCCACCTGCCATCGCTGACAGGTTTCAGCCATACCCTCAATTTCCGGTGCACCTCCCTTGCGGCCGGGACGAAAGAGAAAAGTGTGCTCTGTCACCAATTGTGAAAAATCCTTATCAGGTGTCACCATGTAGGTTGTAAACCCATCGGTCTCGGCTTTCCTTGCCATGGTTCCAATAATGTCGTCCGCTTCAAAACCGTCCATGGCCAGGACCGGAATGTTCAGCGCCTCGCAGAGACGGTAAATATTTGGAATCGCCTCGGCGAGTTCCTCAGGCATAGCTTCCCGCTGGGCCTTGTAGCTCGGAAAAACTCGATGACGCTCGGTAGGGGCAGCCGTATCAAGGGCTACGGCAAGATGCGTAGGATGATGCGTTTCCCTTAGTTCCAGAATCACATTCAAAAAACCATACATAGCCGAGGTATTCATGCCACTGGAGGTCCGGATTGGATTGGAAATAAAAGCAAAGTGCGCCCGATACAACAGCGCCATTCCATCCAGAAGAAACAAAGTCTTGCCCATGCCTCAAGGTTTTAACGCCGCAGCAAAGGCACGTCACGCTTTAAGCCCTCAATCTGGCCCTGATTTCCCAAGCTTCCTACTGCGGATTCGACATGGTCATCCATTGTCCGCTTTGTTAATACTGTAAGCATGTATATCTCAGGAGCGATCAGTAGACAGAAAAGACAATGCTTCGGCCTGTTCATGGTCCTGACATGTGCGACTACCCTCCTTGGAAATCCCCAGACAGCAGGATCAACAAAACGGATTGTGTTGACGTTTGATGACTCCAAAGCCTCACATTATTCCACAGTCCGCCCCATCCTTCGAAAGCATGGTTTTGGTGCGACCTTTTTCATCACCGAGGGCTTCACTTTCAAAAGCAACAAGACAGATTACATGTCCTGGGAGGAGATTACAGAGCTACACAGGCAAGGTTTTGAAATTGGTAACCACACCAAAGATCACATCGGCATTTCTGCAGATACGCTGGGCATGGTTCGCCATCAGATTGAATACATCAACGAGCGC
>JAAZXX010000115.1:2590-8958 GCA_014239995.1 Verrucomicrobiia bacterium | reverse complement strand
TCCTAGCGAACGCGTGTTGGCTATCGAGCTGGCCGGGCTGGGTTCCTTTGCGCAGTCCGGCAAAACCCTGATTGGCTTGCTCAAGGGACTGGAACCAATGAAAATCCAGGAATCCGCCCTCAAGCAAATGGCAAGCTATTCAAGCCTGGACATTGCCCATGGCATCATTGAACGCTGGCGTGAAATCGGACCAGGGTTGCGGCCCATGGCCATTGAACTTCTCTTGAGAAGAAAGGATTTTCACCTTCCACTGATTCAGGCCATTGAGAATGGGGACGTGAAACTGGGGGAACTCAACCTGGACCTGGAACAACGACGCCTGCTCAGGCGGTATGGCAGGGGTGATGTCAAGAAGCGCGCTGCCGCCCTTTTTGGTGACGAAGAATACAGCAATCGTAAGGACCTTCTGGATGATTGGCTTCAAAACATGCCGAGTCAAGGCAGGGGCCAACATGGGGCAGTCATCTTTAAGGAACAATGCGCCCCATGTCACCGCTCCGGCGACATGGGAATGGCGGTTGGCCCGGACCTCACAGACATGTCCCATCGCAGCGTGGAGGATCTCGCCTTCAACATTCTGGATCCGAATATGGCCATTAACCCTTCCTACGTGGCTTATGAAGCCGAGACAGAGGATGGAGAACTCCTCACGGGTATCGTGACAGCCCAGACGCCAGAATCCATCTCACTCCTCCTGCCTCAAGGGATCAACCGCGAGCTTCCACGAGATCAATTGGTCACTTTCCGCTCGATAGCCAACACGCGTTCGCTAGGATCCTCCTTGTTATCAAGTGCCCTGATCAGAGCCTCTTTCAAGGTGACCTCAAAACCCGGTAATGTCTTAAAACCGAGTGTCTGGCTCAGGGCCCAGACCTCCTTGCGCAGGGGCAGGGACTTGTGCCTGGCGATCGACTCAAGAACCGGCTTCAGCAGCGTGCGTTCGTACGATCCAAGTGAAACACGCTCGGCCCCACGCTTGATACCTGCCAAAATCACCCTGAATGCCTCTGGGTCGATCGTTGCAGATTCGCGCTCGTTAAGCTCAAGTATTTTTTTCAGGTCGATGCATGACTCGGAATCCAGGCGTGCCCCGGCAAGATAAGCTATTTCCTCGAGGCCAAGCATATTATGCCTCTCCGTGGTCTGCATGATGGCGCGGGGCGTGGATCTTTCCGCATGGATGTGTCTCCACCCTCCGGCAAGAAAAAGCGATGGACTCGTCCGCAGAGAGGTCAGGACCGCTCTGCGGGACCAGACGCGTGCCTTGTCCAATCGCATGATATGCATCAAGGCGAGGTGGTTGTCCGGGTGAGGGTGGTTTCCCAGCATCAGTGCCGTTTCAAAGCGAACCATCGGATCGTTGTCCCAGGCTAGTGCCTGTATCTTTGTCCATAACTGGTTCCACCATTCGGGGTGATCCCAGAGTAGCCGCATGGCTTGGCTGCGTAGACCCGGGTGTGTATCCTCAAGGGTCCGCAGGATGTCTTCGGGCTGCAGCAGGTTGAGCCCATGCATGACCCAGAGGGAATGCATGCGCAGCAGGGGGTTGCTTGAATTCCTTGCACCCTTCCATTTTGACCGTTTTCCGATGTCCTGACGTTCAAGCAGCAGGCGTTGGGCGGTGATGCGGCTCCAACGGTTTGGTTCCCCGAGCAGGGGAATGAGGGAGGTGCTGGACATGGAAGCCAGGTCCCTGGTCTGGATGGCTTCCGTGCCGGTTGGACGTATACGGTAAATACGTCCACGATCCTGACCTCCGCGTATGTCGTAGCGTCCCTTGATCTGCGATGGTATGTAATCGGGGTGTTCAATGACGGACCGCTGCATGTCCATCAGGTAGAGGCATCCGTCTGGGCCGGGTTCCAGTCCCACCGGGCGGAAGGCATTGTCCTTGCTTGCGATGAATTCCCGGGTTTTCTCCTCGGGTGCCCGCCTGGCCTCGAAAGTGGGGCCATGGCCGTGAAGGACGTCTCGGTGCACCAGGTTCCCCACCACATCGCACACCAGCAGGTCTCCCGCCAGATCGCCGTGACGGAAGGTTTCAGGTAGGATACCCATGCCCCCGGAGGAGCTGAAGAAACCCGCCTGCTCAGGATGGTTGACCCGCGTTTCGGCCTTTGAAATGGTATAAATCCGAGCCATTGCTCCATGGTTCGAAATATTCACAGTGGCATGGAGGGCTGGGAATCCCCTGAAGCGTTCCATGGCTTCCACAGGCAGGATACGCTGTAGCATATGGTTGATGTTGTGGGTGGTAAAGCTTCGTCCATAATCGTCAAACACGAGCCCGAAACCTCCCCCAGTGTGGTAGGATCTTGCAGTCCTTTGATTCCATGGATCCCAGGTGAAATCTGCCCCGTTGAGGGACAGGCCCCTTTCGGGCTTGCCTGGTTCATGGATATGCCCATCATTGCCGCCATTCACACCATGAAGTCGATTATCGATGCCCCACCTCAGTCCGTTGAAATTACTGTCGGTGACCTTTTGGTTGAAACCAGTGAGCACGACTTGTCGAACATCTGCCAGGTGATCTCCGTCCGTGTCCGCCAGGTAGATCAGGTCCTTTGCAGCGACAAGGATACCTTCGCGGTAGCACGCGATGGATGTTGGAAAACTCAATCCGGTGGCAAACAAGTGGCTTGATCTAAGCCTGCCTTCACCATCCAGTAGCAGTTTGCGGATGGTGCCTCCCGGTGACCCTGTCGGTCCCTGACCGTAGGGGTAATCCCGCATCTCGACGACGTACATGCTTCCATCGGCGCCAAAGGAAGCTGCCACTGGATCCACCACATCGGGTTCCATTGCGACCAGCTCCATATGGATTGCAGGGTGATGCCGAAAGGATCCTGTTTCGACAAATGGATCCTTCGATTGGATTTGTTGGGTCTCCGCCTTTCCGCTCACAAGCATGGAAAGAATCAATGGGATTACCTTTGGATTCATGAATGTGTCTTCCTGTTGGTTGAACGATTCAAATTATAAAGGAGGATGTCAATCTACCATTGGTCCAAATCTCAAAGACTGGCCGTCGCCCCATCAATTCCAGCTGACGCAGTTTGCCTTCCGGGTCGATGTCTGGTCAGGATTCGGCTTCGATTTAGGCTGAGTAGACATTGTTTCAAGATATATCAGTCAAGAGAGTTTGTGGCGAGTCTCTGCTGTTACCTGATAATTATGAGGTTGAAAGCTAAAAAACAGGCGGAGACTCCTGTTCTGCGCAAGCCTGCAGGTTTCCCGGTTTTTGTGTTGAAATACCTCTTGGGGCTTGTTCTTGAGAATACTGATTTTACCGGAAGCAGGGATGGGTATGACATCGTGCAGGCTCGAAATAATTGCGTCTGCCCCATTTACCTCGTGATGGTTGCCTCAACCCTCTGGTTGGAAAGTCCAGATTTCCTCATCGGGAAATGGTTCTCTTTTTCAATCTTTCCAGATCTGTCAGGCCTAGAAAGACCCCCGCCATGACGAGCATCATGGACCACCAGAAATATTTCCCGACGATTTCGTTCAGAAAGAAGCGTCCACACAGGACGGTTGTCAGCGGAATCAGGTTGATGAACAGCATCACCCTGCTGGTTGGCCAATGCCTCAGGGCATTGGTCCAGAATGCGAAAGCGAACACGCCGGCACCGATAATGGAATATATCTGCGTTGCCCACAGGCTGGCTTTCATGGGGATATTCGCGTTGAAATGATCATAAATGGCGAACGGAAGCAGCCATACAAAGGTGCGTACAAAATTGTGACCATTGATCTGGGCGCTTGAAAGCTGGTGACCGAAACTTCGGCAAACTCGGCTGTAGAGTGTCCAAAGGATCGCCGCAAGCAAACCAAGCCCATTGCCCAGCCAGCTTGTTTCACCGGCTTGTGCTGAGGATTGAAAGAGTATGGCCACCCCGAGGAGGGTCAGTGTCGCAGCGGCTAGACGCTTAATGAGCTCAGGCCGTTTCACCTGCCGGATTTCCCACAATAAGGCCCACACGGGGGACGTGGCGAAGAGGAGCCCCATGTTGGACGCCGTGCTGAAGCGCAGGGCCCAGATAAAGCACAGGATGTAAACGGTAAAACTCAGGCTTCCTTTCCACCAAAGGGCCTTTTTGAGCTCTGGTGTGACGGGTTGAAAGGTTCCAAACCAAGGTGTGTAACGCGCAAGGGTCAGCAAGAGCAGGCCCGAGATCAGGAACCGGGTGCAACTTGTCCAGATGGGAGGCCAATGGTCGACCAGATGCTTGGTGGCAACGTTGTTTCCGCCCCACAGGAAGGTGGCAGCGATCAGGCCTCCCACAATCTGGTTTGATTTTCTACCCATGGACTCCACCTCATGAGTAAGCTTGAAGGCAGGGGGGCTGACAACCAGAAACAGCCGAGGAACCCGTGAGACAAACTATTTGCAGTTTCTTGATGATCCGGTTTGTCCTTGTGGATGTGTTTTCTGAACTGGCACCAGCGTGAGACAGCACGGCTGTGGTATGCATTTGTCGGGAGCCCTGTTTCAAAAGTCCCATGTGTTGCCTTTTCTCAAGTGGGACTGGCTGCTATGTTCTACAAGCTCTCTCGACAATGGGCTGTGATCCTTCATAAATCACGGCCTTGGATTTTTAAAGTGGATCAACAGGACTCATGTCATCTCAAGTGATAGTATCGCGTTTTTTCTGTGCCAGGGCTGTGTGCCTTTCTCTGGGCTTCTGCCTCTTTTGGATGATGCCTCTTGGGCACGCCTCCGAAGCAGTACGTGTGGCTTGCCTGGGCGATAGTATCACTCAGGGTGCGCGCGTGGCATCGGATCAACTATCCTACCCGGCCCAGTTGGGAAAGGTGCTGGGTAATCACTTTGAAGTGCGCAATTTTGGGCTTGGAGGTGCCACCCTGATGCGCTCAGGCAGCCCAAGCATATGGTCTCAGTTGGATGCTGTTGAGACTTTTGATCCCCACGTGATCGTCGTGGCGCTCGGAACCAACGACACGGTCGAGGGCAAAAGGAAAAACTGGTCCAGGATTGGTCGTTTTGAAACAGATTGCCGTGACCTGTTGGACTCCCTGCTCAAATTTGACTCCAGTCCCATTGTCTGGCTTGCTGGGCCCACACCCATGGTTTTGGAGACCCCTGGGTTGAGTGCGGAACGACTCGAGGATTTGAGAGAGCGACAGCCTCGTCTCGAACAATTGCGTGCCTTGCTCAAGAAGACCGTGCATGCCGTGGGTTCCAAAAGGCTCCGTTACATGGATCTGGGGCCTGTCCTGAGACGTCGTCCCGAGCTGTTGACCCAGGCAGATGGGGTTCATCCCAATGCTGAGGGCTACCGTGCCATCGCTCTTCGAGTCGCTTCGCGTATCCGGAAAGAATTGCAGGACAGGTGGCCCACTCCCAACCGGGACTCATGGCGTGGTTTCAGGCGATTTCACTTCACGATCATGGGTAAAAAGGCCTGGGTAGTGGCGCCGCTTCAGCCCGCTGAAGGCAGGCCCTGGGTCTGGCGCGCCCGGTTTCCGGGCTATCACGCCGAAATGGATCATCAGTTGCTGGGACATGGTTTTCATTTGGCCTTTGTGGATGTGGCAGGCCTCTACGGTGCACCCGCAGCCATGGAGATAGGAGATGCGCTCCATGCATATCTGACGCAGAGGCACCGCATGTCAGCCAAGCCCGTGCTTGAGGCCGTCAGCCGAGGTGGATTGTTTGCCTACCATTGGGCCCTGAAGCATCCCGGATCTGTGAGCGCTATTTATTGTGATACACCGGTTTGTGACCCCAAAAGCTGGCCCGGAGGGCTTGGCTCAGGCAATGGCTCCCCGGGAGATTGGCGTCGTTTGCTCGATGTCTACGGGTGGCGTGAGGGGGATGTCGCGCCTCAAGAACCATATCTGTTCAGAAAAGCTCATATCATTGCAGAACAACGTATTCCTATCATGCACATCATCTCTGACAATGATACGGTGGTCCCTCCTCAAGAGAATACCTTAATGCTCAAATCGCGCCTTGAAGCGCACGGGCACTCGATGGAACTCCTGCGAGTGTCCCAGGGTACGGTCTCCTCTAATGGTCATCATTTTACTCACCCGGAACCTGACCGCGTTGTTCAGTTTATCCTGAGGCATGCCCAATAACGGCTTCCAGCCTCATGAAATCAGGGTTGTGGCTTCATTTCAGGCTGAATTGTCCTGCGCGGGGTTTGCGTTCCTTGCGAATCTGAGTAAACTAAAAGGATGAAACGCCCCTGCTGCTGGTTAGTTGCGTGCGTGCTCGCCATCTCGGCGGCGTGGGCCGGCGGCGATCTCGCGGCGGCGAAGAAGGAAGGCAAGGTCGTCTGGTATTCGTCGCTCTCGCTGCCGATCGCGCAGTAAATGTGCAACACCTTCAACAAGAAGAA
>JAAZXX010000115.1:0-2580 GCA_014239995.1 Verrucomicrobiia bacterium | reverse complement strand
CATGTCTGGTGCTCGTTTGGATGAGGAGCTGGAGGCTTATTATCTGGATGCCAAGGAAAAATTGTTTGCGGGTGACTTTCAGGAGGCCGTCGATGGTTTTGAGCGTGCCTTGGAAGTGAATCCCAAGAACGCCGCTGCTCATCTGGAGCTTGGCCTGATTTATTACGAGCATCTTCAAAACTACGTTTCAGCGATCTATCATTTCAAAAAAATGCTCGATTTACGACCTGACCACATGATGGCTGGCCAGATCAGGGACCATGTCAAGCGATGTGAAATGGACTTTGCCTCCTCGGCCAATCTAGGCCCACTCAACCAGAATACAGAGACCAGAATGAAAAAACTGGTTCAACTCAAGGATAGCCTTACAAGTAAGGTGAAAACCCTGGAGGGGCAGCTTTCTCAAATGCGTGAAGTTCTTTCTGTACAGAGGGATGCATTGATTAAATCTCGTATACCTGTTGATGATTCCTCTCAGCCAGATCCGCCTTCAGCCTCACCTGAACCTTCTGGCGGCCGCTTGGAGGCATCCGCAGGGTCGCACCGTAATGCAGGCCGCCTTGTCAACGAAACAGCATCCCCATCGAGTCGCAGGGTACGTAAGCACGTGGTCCGTTCCAATGATAATTTTTATGCGCTGTCGCGGCACTACGGTGTGGGTCTGAAGGTCATTGAAGCGGCCAACCCGGGTGTCAACTCCAGAAAACTATCCATTGGGCAGGTCATCAACGTGCCCTACCCGACTGCCACCGCTTCCAGATGAAATCTCCATGGTTCATTCTCGCCGGTGTCTTTTGGCTGGGGATGAATCTGCTGCTTTGGAGATCCGAGTATGGGACTGGTGTCTCGGGTAACCCCCTTCCCGTTGAAACGGTCCTTTCCAGGATCCTCGAAACACCCGATCCATCTGAGTTGGAGATCCTTTACCAGAACCAGCGCGTGGGTAATTGCAGGTGGGTGGTGACGCAGCTGGGCGTCAATGATACCCCGGAGGAGGTGAGTCCCGGCAGTGAAGTGGATCTTGAAGCGGCTGAAATGTCGGGTCTCATAAGGGAGATCAAGGCCTTTTCGCTGCACCTGGATGGTCATCTCGACTGGAAGGATCAGCCCAGACGTATTCGTTTTATGCTGGACCTTGATCTCTCGGGTGATCGGGAATGGACTGAGTTCGATGGAAAAATCGGTTGGGGGGATCAATGGTTCCACATCCAGACCAAGCGAGAGGAAGAGGAAGTTCGTTTTAAGTTGGAAGAATCTGGTAATGAGGTTGATATGAACCTAACGCTCTCGCAGTTGAAGGATCCTGGTAGCTTGATTACCCAATGGTCTGCTCTTAATCCCCTCATGGGAGCCTTGCTTGCCCCCTTCCTTTCCCAATGGAGTTCGCTTCAAAAGCAGGTCCAGCTTTCCAGTGATACTGGAGAGGACTGGAAGGCCTTTTCAAATTGGATTTCCATTGCCCACTCCCGCATGCGCGTCTACCGGGTGGAGGCACAAGGAGCGCTCATGAAAGACCTCTCGCTTACCGTAAATCGAGCAGGTGAAATTCTGCATGTAACCTTGCCTCAAGGTGTTGAGTTAAAGAATGACGCTGTCTTGGGCTTGTAAACGCTAGGCTGAAATGACGAGCTTGGACATACCTGGATTGGCCGAATCAGCATCGTTTTTCTGATGATTTCCCTTTCCCTTGGGAGATCTTCCATATCCTGATCGAGTTTGTTCCACACGTGTGATTTTCACACTTTTTGGACTTTATTTGTCTTGATACGTGTTTTAGCTTTTCTCCATTCCGCCTTCCGGGGCGTGTCAGCATGCCAAAGCCATCCAAGAATAGCTCTTCCTCCGCTCATATTTCGGTGCATCGGCCGGGTCGTGCCAAGATATGGTTGTTCAGGTTGGCTTCCATGCTGCTCGCCAAAATGGTCGTAAACCCCCTGAAGCCGTGGGTCGCCCATGGCCACATGGTGCCCCTTGAACATACTCAAGCCTTCCCAAGCATTGCTCCCAGCCCCCGTGAAATTTGAAACATAAAACGCATCCATCCATTGCCCCATGCGCATTTTCTTGACGCCCAGTCCCAGTTTCCGAATGAGGCTGTTCGGGGAGGTCCCACCCAGCGCGGTTCCTGGTCCAAAAGGCCCGGTGACCTCATTGTTTCCCATGTAGACGACCAGAAAATCTGGTTTTTTTTCCAAGCATTCTTTCGCGATGGGCAGAATGAGGTGGGAGTTGATCGCAGTCAGGGACAGGTTGAAGACCTCAAAATCAAGGTGGGAAAATCGCTGCCTCAACAGAACCCTCAGGGTTTGGCTCAGACCAAACGCAGGTTCAGGGTCGCCCATGGCAGCGGATTCACCCAAGACAAAGATACGGACAGTATCCTCAGCTTTATCATCTGGAATCAGGAGAGGCCTTGGCGAACGGGCTGCCCGCTTTGGCATGAATCGGTAAAGAAAACCTGGGTTTTCAATCCAGGCCACTCTGCCATTTACAGTGGATCGCATCAGAAAATGAGGATCATAGCCGTAGCCAAGGATCCGAAGCATGCCTTCCACCGCTCCGAAAAAAACCAGCACGGCG
>JAAZXX010000114.1 GCA_014239995.1 Verrucomicrobiia bacterium | reverse complement strand
AGGTTTCTGCCCCCGTTGAAGAGGTTTCTGCCCCCGTTGAAGAGGTTTCTGCCCCTGAGTAACGCACCATCCAATGATCATCTGATTCTCAGATGGTGGTCTGAGCGGACCCCTCTACAGCATTCATCATGAAGCCGCGAGAAGTGATTGAGGTTTCGGCTGCCCTGATTTTCAGAAGATCCCACCTTCTCATCACTCAACGCCCCCAGGGAGTGCATCTTGCAGGCTTCTGGGAATTTCCAGGTGGTAAACTCGAGCGAAATGAATCCTTTGAGCTTTGTCTTGCGCGGGAAATTCGGGAGGAACTGGACTGTGATATACATGTAGGAGAATGCATATATAAAACGGTGCATGCCTACCCCGAAAAGACGGTTGATATTCGCTTCTTTTGCTGTCGCCTGGCCGGGATCGCAGAGCCGAGAGGGCTTGCGTGTAAGGACTTGAGATGGGTTACAAGGGATTCAATCAATACCTTCACCTTCCCGGAAGCCGATGCCAAGTTATTGGATTATCTCCTGGAGCATCCAGATATGTGGCACTGATTTGTCAGGATGCTTCACTTGCTTTCTGATGCCTTTCGGACACCTTTTCCCCTGTCAGATAACTTCCACGGTGTTCTCCTTTTGTCCCTTGCTTCAAGGCGGTTCTCACCCTAGCATGGTGTCCACTGGTTCTTATCTCAGTTGATATGGCGATGCAAAGTCCCCCCCTCAAAAACTCCCAAGTTGACGATTATGTGCGCGATGGCTTTCTGATTGTACGACGACTTTTTACGGTCCAGGAAATCGGTCTGCTTGGTGAAACAGCACGGCATGACAACGCCTTGGATAAGGCATCATCCACGATGGATGATGGCGATGGTAATCATGTGCGGCTCGCGTTGTGGAATGATCCTGGTGAAGGTGTCTACGGTATGTTTGCCAGGTGTCGACGCCTCGTTGATTCGGTGGAATCCTTGCTTGGGGGAGAGGTCTATCACTACCATTCCAAGATGATCTTGAAGGATGCCAGGGTGGGTGGGGCCTGGGCTTGGCATCAGGATTACGGTTACTGGTATCAAAATGGGGTGCTTTTTCCGGACTTGTGCAGTGCCATGATCGCGGTTGACAAGGCGACGCGTCAAAACGGGTGTCTTCAAGTATTAAGGGGTTCCCACAAAATGGGACGAGTGGATCATGTCCTGGCAGGAGAACAGGCAGGGGCGGATCCTGAGCGTGTATTGGAAGCTGAAAAAAGGCTCGATCTGGTGCATGTCGAGTTGGATCCAGGAGATGTCCTTTTCTTTCATGCGAACCTCTTGCACAGCTCCGCTGCAAACAAAACCGAGCAGGCACGCTGGGCCATGATTTGTTGCTACAACGCGGCTTCCAACAATCCTTACAGGGATTCCCACCACCCGCGTTACAACAAACTGCTCAAGGTGGAAGACAGCAAGGTTCTGGAGGTGGCACAAGGTGATGCCAGGCGCGCCAGGGTTGAGTTTGTTAACCTGACCGCTGAGGACGCAAGTGCCAAGAGTCTGGACCAATGATTCAGCCTTTATGCCGCGAACGTTTAACCCCCATGGTTCAACAAGCCCCGCTGGACGTCCGTGGTGAAACGAACCTGCGTGTTCCCTTCTATTGAGTGATTTCTATCCTTCTTTGTGTTCTCTTTGAAAATAAAAAAACCCGCTGATGTATACATCAGCGGGTTCATTAAAGATGATTTTCAATTAAATGGATCCAAAGATCAGAACTGGGAGCGAATCCTAGCCTCATCCCAGCCCGTGTCGCGTTGGGTGCGCAGGGACCACCACAAGGCGTCTGCATCCTTGGGCTTGGTGTAGTTCCTGATGGCACCAAGGCTTCCGCTGCCCGCAGGCATGATGACGGGAGGTGCCCCACCAAGTCCAGCTTTCCACTTGTGGATCTCAGAGTGTCCGTCGGCAAATGCAATGCCAGCTGCTCCGTTGTGATAATTGGCCGGCACATCAACCCATCTCTTGTTGGCTGGCTCGTAGGTGAAGTTACCCACGTCATTGATGCTGTCAGGATGTTCGTCCATGTAAATCCAGGTCTCGGAGGGTCCTGGATTGGTCAATCCAGATGTTTTGGCAGTGTATTTTGGAAATGCTGGGCAATCCCAGGCATTGGAGTCATCCCCAACACGAATATTACCTGAAATACTTCGCACGCGCTCTGTATAGCCCGCCCTCCTTTGTGCTGAGCTCAGAAAGTGATCTGACGGGCACTTGAAAATATTTTTCGCACCTGAGAAGTAAGAAGCGAGCTTGGAATATCTGGGATCCAACAGGTAAGCAACGTTGGTATTCGCCTGATAAACACCCCAAGTCATGGAACCTGTGACCCAAGATCCTTCGTTAACCTCACTGCCACCGCCATGCCGTGTCTTTGGAAAACTCTCCTCGTTGTCTCCCGTATACATGTGACATGCCAGCATGAGCTGTTTTGTGTTGTTCATGCACAGGATGCCCTTGGCCTTGTCTTTGGCCTTGCTTAAGGCTGGGAGCAGCATGCCTGCCAGAATGGCGATGATCGCGATGACGACGAGCAATTCAATGAGGGTAAAGCCCTTTCTATTGAAACTCAGTCGTTTGCCTTCGGTGTTCGTTAACTTCATATGATTATCTTGTTGCTTGAGAAAATCTCAATAATGAATCGATTCCCTTTATTGTGCAGCATTTGGATTTTGCTTGCAAGTACCTATTATCAGGGAATCCGCAGGGATGCCTGTGCTTTTCACAACCCTCTTTTGGGGCCGAAAGGGTCACTTCGTCTTAGGTTTCTATTGCTCCTTTGCCTGATGTCTGGCGCCTCACTCCAGCCACTTGCCTCCCGTTTTTGGGATGCACGATGAGCTGACAGGTTCGTCAAGTGGTTATTTCAGGATGACTTCCTTCCAAAGTGAATGCTGGTTGCCAATTGCTGGGCTCTCGCGAGGGTCTTGTCTTGGGCCTCTCCTGTGAGTGTCAGATGCCCCATCTTGCGTCCCTTGCGGCTTTGTGGCTTACCGTAGATATGGAGGTGGGCATCAGGATCCTGGAGTGCCTCTGTGATTCCCGAGGGAAGGGAAGGTCCATCATTTTTGCCGAGAAGGTTCACCATAACCGCCGAGGGCTTAACAAGTGCGGTATCGCCAAGGGGCCAACCCAGGATGGCGCGGATGTGATTTTCAAACTGGGAACAACGACAGGCTTCAATGGTGTAATGTCCGGAGTTGTGCACACGGGGAGCCAGTTCATTGATGAGGATGTCATCATCATCCGTCAAAAACATCTCCACCCCAAAACATCCCAGTCCTTTCACCGCTTCAACCGCACCTCTGGCAATGCCCGAAGCCTTGTCTCGAAGTTCAGGGCTGATGGAGGCTGGTGCAGTGACGACGTGGCAGATGTGATCCTTCTGCATGGTTTCCACGACTGGGTACTCGGCGTGTGAACCGTCGACAGAGCGGACCACCATCACCGCCAGTTCTTTGCTAAATGGGCAAAATGCCTCCACATAAAGGGGAAAAGTACCACTGCCCAGACACTCCCAGGCATTCTGGACGCCTTCAGGATTCTGAATGGTGGCGTTTCCCTTGCCATCGTAGCCCTGTTTGCGTTTCTTGAGGACCAGGGGCCAACCTAGTTGGGTCCCGGCATGGTGAATATCCTTGATGGTTGCCACAGCCTGGAATGACGTTACAGGAAGTCCATCTTTGCGAAGTTGCTCTTTTTGGTTCCATTTATCCTGAACAATGGTCATGGTTTTGGCTGTAGGGACCACCGTATGCCCTGCTTGTTCGAGCGCGTGCAGGGTGGCAGATTCAACGAATTCGTTTTCCAGGGCAACCAGGTCACAGCCCTCAGCCCAGGGGATCAGTACCGCTGGATCATTCCAGTCACCGACCTGGTGCGTGTGCACAACATCTGCGGCAGGACAATCAAGGACCTTTTCAATGGTGCTTATACGGCACCCAAGGCGACTGGCTGCCTGCGCCTGCATGCGCGCAAGTTGTCCTCCCCCAATGATACCAATCAGGGGCAAGCAACCCTGAGCCCTGTAGTTTCCTCTGTCTTTTGTCATGTCCATTGATTTGCTCAGACCGGAAAGGCAACCTTGTTTCCAGATCATGCCTTTTTCACTGTGTTGCCGGCGGCAAGCGCCAAGAGAATCCAAGGATTCATGTGAGATGACAATCCAAAAAGCAATGGTATGAGAGAACGTTTCGCTCCAACGGACCTTCCAGTTCAGTTCCATGCCTGCAGATGGAGCTCATGGCAGTGACCGGGAATCTCAGGGCTGCGAGGCGGGCTCAAGAGCCCACCCCGGTAAGGTATCCAGTTCCAGCCCGAACACAAGTGGGCCCAGTAGGATAACCACTGCCATGATGATCGGAATGAGCAATAGGTTCAGGAGTAGACCCGCTTTCGCCATTTGAGGAAGCGTGATCAGACCACTCCCAAACACGATGGCGTTTGGAGGTGTGCCCACGGGCATCATGTAAGCACAATTGGCGGCCAGGGCTGTCGGGATCAACAGTAGCAGCGGATTTTGTCCGATGCTGACAGAGACTGCGGCGATGACGGGCAGGAAGGTAGCCGCCGTTCCGGTGTTACTGGTCAGTTCCGTGAGGAAGAGGATTCCAAAGCAGAGGAAAGCAATTGTTAAGACAATGGGCAGACCCCCAAGCCCACTGGTTAGATTCCCCAGATATACCGATAGACCGTGCTGTTGGATAGCGCTGGCAAGGCTCAATCCTCCACCGAATAAGAGCAGCACGCCATAGGGAAGTTCCTTTGTCGATGCCCAGTCCATGACAAATCGGCCCTTTGCTGCCTCTACCGGCAGTCCGAAAAGGATGAGTGCGCCTCCGATAGCAATGCCTGCATCGGAAATCATGGGAAATTTTTCAGCAAGGAGGGGGCGGAAAATCCAGGAGAGTGCCATGCAGACGAACACCAGGGCCACGTATTTTTCCCCACGGCTCAGAGATCCCAACTGCTGACGTTCGCGCTCAAGAAGTTCCTGCATGCCTGGGATGTCTTTGCGAGGCAGGCGAAAGGCAATCCGTGTGAGGATGAAAAATACGACTGGCAATGCAATCAGGGTGACTGGCAATCCGAGCAACATCCATTGTCCAAACCCAATTTGAACACCGTAAATACGTTCCATGTAGGCCGCCAGCAGGGCATTGGGAGGGGTTCCAATCAGTGTGGCCATGCCGCCTGTCGTGGCCCCGTATGCCACTGCAAGCATCAATGCAGGACCAAGGTTCGCATACGCTGGATTTTCACGGGTCTTTACGAGTGAAACCACAGAGATTGCAATGGGCATCATCATCATGGCGGTCGATGTGTTGTTGACCCACATGCTGGCAGAGGCTCCAGCCAAAAGAAATCCAGCGATGACTCTTGTCGGGCGGGTGCCAAGGGCACCGATGAGCGTGATGGCAACGCGTTTGTGAAGGTTCCAACGTTGCATCGCCAAAGCTATCAGGAATCCTCCCAGAAAAAGAAAGACCAGGGGGTGTGCATACGGTGCGGCTACCTCCTTAATGGACCCCATGCCCAGCAAGGGGAAAAGGAACAACGGTACGAGGGCAGTTGCGGAGATCGGAATAGACTCCATGATCCACCAGATGGCCATCAGTAAGGTGGCTCCAAGTGTTCTCCAACCCGTTTCGCTCAAGCCCTCAGGCGCATCGGTCAAGAGGGTAAACACCAGTGCCCCTGGTCCCAGTAGCCATCCAGCCCATTGGCGTGGACCATACTCTATCGAGTCTCCATGGTTTTCGGGCTGCATAGGTATTCATGTTTTGCCTATTGCTCAGGTAGTGCAAGATGAAAAGTAAATCAAGTTCTGGGAGGATGCTTTCTGAAGTATCCACTTGACAAAATGACACCCCTGCATACGTTTTCCACAGCTCTTTGATAACTGCCGTTCGGATCTTTTCGGACGGTCTTGAAAGTGAAACAATGACAGGGAACCTCGTGAAATTCGGGGACGGTTGCGCCACTGTGTAGGGTGACGAGCTTCCAGATGCCACTGGCCATAGCCAGGAAGGCGGAAGCAAGGTTCAAGCCCAAGTCAGGATACCGGTTGTTTTACTCTCGTCAGGGTTCCTCTTGGGGCCCGCTTCTCCGTCAAAGGGAAGGATGAGGCCAGCCGGTCTGCGCAATTTCGTGCATCCGGATAGTGGCGTTGGTGACTTCTGAAACCTTCATTCTCTACGCGGTGGGAATGAAGGTTTTTGTTTCTACCTGCCTGGTCGTCTTGAAACTTAGGCTATGCCTTTTTCCATGGGGCAATCAGACAGAAAGAAATATAGTTTGATCGACACATTCATATCACTGACAAAACACACCTTCCGATGGTCAGCATGTTGCTGCCTCCTGCAGGCAGGCGCGGAACCCTTCGCCAGCCGAGTGTTGGATTATCACCCTGGTATCGGTTTCGCTCTTGAATTCAGCAGCGGACTTGGCTACACGAACATCTCCTCTGTCCTGGGTGAGCCATCGAGGCTGACGCCCGGTCCCTTTGGGGGAGCTGTGGACCCTTTCTCTCCCCCCTACCAATCTTCCCAATTGCTTTCCATTGGGGAAAGCGGCTCGCTTACCCTTGAGTTTCTTACCCCGATTTTTGATCACCCAGATCATCCTGACGGGATGGATTTTATCATTTTCGGGAACACAGGTTTCAATATCATCAATGGGGATTATTCGGGAGGAGGCGTCACGGATGGGACCATGTTTGGCGCTGATGAAGCGCAGGTCACTGTCTGGGTCAGCATGGACAACGAGACTTTTTATCAACTGGACCCTGAAAAGGTCCCTGCGTTGAATCGTCCTTATCCCAATGACGGACAGGGTGATTTTCGTTTGCCTGTTCCATCATCCCTTGAACCAGTCGATTTTCATGAAGCCGATCTCGGAGGCATCCGCGCCCTGTATGACGGCTCGGGAGGAGGGGCAGCATACGACCTCGCATGGACCCTGGGAGGCCTGAATCTGCCCTTTGTTCGTTACCTTAAGATTGAAGTGCAACGTGGAAAGTTGGAAATCGATGCGGTTTCTCTCGTTGCCGTTTCTCCATTGCCGCCGGTGAAGGCGGTTCATGAGGATTTTTCATCCGATCCCCTTGCGGATGGACCCTGGAAGACCTTTGGGGACTCAGATCTTTTTTCATGGGACAAGAGTCAGCAACGCCTGAAAGTCACATGGGATTCACGGCGTCCGAACAGCCTCTTCTATCTGCCACTTTCATCCCCGATTTCTCGAAAAAGTGATTTTACGCTTCGTTTTCGCCTTCAAGTCGATGATCTCAATCTCGGTATTGATGCGGGCAAGCCCTTCACCTTCCCCATTGCCCTTGGCCTGGTGCATCTCGAGCAGGCGACCCGTCCAGATTTTTACCGAGGATCAGGGATTCACCCCGACTTTGGGGCACGCGGTTTAGTCGAGTGGAGTTATCATGCTGATTCTGGTTTTGGAGCCACTGTTTCCTCTGGCCTTATTTCACTGGATAACCAGTGGGCCTTGTCCAATAGCTTTCCTTTGGAGTTAAAATTCGGGTCGATCTATGCCGTCGAAATGGCTTTCGAAGCCGAGCTTGGTGTCTTGAGGACATCCATGACGGAAGACCAGATGCCCTTTGGCCCCATTCAGGATGCGGTTTTATCCAATTTTTTCGGTTCCCCTGCGGATGAATTCACGGATGTGCACGTCGATGCCTTTGCCATTGCCAGTTACAGCGACGGCGGTCAGGCTTCCCCTGAGTTTGCCGGTTCTGTCCTTGCCAGTGGTTGGGTAGATGACATCGCCATCGAAACATCAGAAGGCCCTCTCTTGAACGGGATAATCTTCAAAGATGGCCTTGTTTCCGTTGAGGTTCAAGGGCGTCCCGGTTGGCAGCTCTGGCTTGAAAAGACGACCGACTTCATGCTTTGGGAAACTTGTGGATTCGCTGAAAGTCAGGAGAGTGGTCCGCTTCAGATCAGCGACAGGAGTGGATCGCATTCCAAGGGGTTTTATCGCGTCAGGGGGAATGCCTTGTGAAACAGGTCCAACGGGGGTTTACCATGGTTGAATTGCTGGTGGTACTCGTCGTCATCGCCATCCTCACATCCCTGATGGGATCCTCCCTTGCGTTGGTCAGGTCCTGTGCACGCAAGGTGGCCTGCACTTCAAATCTCATGCAGATGGGAGTTGCCAGCCAATTGTATTGGGCGGACCACGAACAGCATACCTTTGACTATGTCAAGCAACCCAAGGACGGGGGCATGCTTTACTGGTTCGGCTGGCTGGGTGGAGGTAAGGAGGGACAACGTGTTTTGGATCGTACCAGAGGTGCCTTGTGGCCCTACACGGAAAGCAAGGGGATCGGAGTTTGCCCTTCCTTTCCCTACCATCGCTCACATTACAAGGCCAAGGCAACGACCGTTTCCTTCGGTTATGGATACAATCTCCACCTTGCCTGTCATGGCAGTTTGGGCAAGGTTTCGGGTTTCAGTCACCGTTCTATCGCTCAGCTTGCCTCTCCTTCCAAGACCGTCTTGTTTGCAGACGCCGCGCAGATCAATGATTTTCAACCGCCTGCCAGTCGTGATCATCCCCTGGTCGAAGAATTCTATTACATCAGTGATGGGCCCGCGCTCTATGCGAATGGTCATGTTGCCGCTGAGTCTCCCCTGGAGGGTTCGCTGGATATCCGGATTCGCAAGGCAGGTATTGCCCGTTTAAGAACGGAGGTGCTTGTACCTTGAGTTTTCTTCTGCTGGTCTGGGCTGATTCCTTGCCCGAGGACTCCGTTTGTTACATGAGTCATTTTTGCTCCCAGGTTCTGACATCGCTTTTCAGCACCGCGAATCGGTAAACCTGGGACCGGCAAGTACGCTCGCTTAATGGGCTGCTTGCTTTCCATTTGGGTGCAGGGCAGGATCTCCCCCTTTTTATTGTGAACGTTTTGATTGGATAGCAATGATTTTAC
>JAAZXX010000113.1 GCA_014239995.1 Verrucomicrobiia bacterium | reverse complement strand
AGATCGGACCAGCTTGCTTTCAATCGACCTGGATCACCTTGAACAACAGGCGAACGGACTCATCTCGAAACGCTTTCACGAGGCGCGCCCCCTCCTTCCGATGACCCTGAAAGAGCTTCCCAAGCATGGAAGAAAGTATTTGTTTAAATTCGCCGATAGCTTTTGGCCGGAAGGTCACCAGCGACATGTCTTGGATGCTCTGGCCTTTGCAAGGTTCCTGGAACGGCAAAAGGGTGACACCTGTTCCAATCACTTTGAAAAGGCTTGGTTGACATTTCTCATCGGCAACCGAAGGTGGATCACGCATGCACTAGCTGATTTCCCTTGGAAAAACCGCCTCTACTATGCTTGGGTGATCATGTATCGCAACCACAAGAACATCCCCCGCTACGGGGCTTTCACCATGCCAAGATGGAACAAAAAGACAGCACATAACCATAAAACACATCATTGAATCAAAAGTCAGGAAAGAATTTTTTCTCTCATGCAAGTACTCCCCGGAAAAACAGAAACGGAGGCAGGGGCACCGACTATGAAACCATTTCAAAAATGCTGTATTATGCTGATTTACGCCCTGCCTTGTTTCACTTTTTTAAGTTTACTTGGTGCACAAGAAAACCCCTCTTTGGAAAAAGCAGCGATTGTCGTCGGGATCCATACATACCCACCCTTTACAATGGATCGGGAGGAAGATTACTTCGGTTTCGATATCGATTATGCAAAGGCCTTGGCAGATCGCATGGGACGCCCGATCAGCTTCCAGCACTATCCGTCCATTCAAGCCCTTCTGGATGCAACCACGCAGTCCAAGGTGGACATGGCCATGGGGGGAATCACCTTGACCGCCCGTCGTGAAAGACAACTGGACTTTGCACACGCGTATTACCTTTCCGGCCTCGATATCATGATTCCCTTCATGAAACGCAATTTTACGCAGAGCTTGCTGGGAGCCATCACCAATCGTGCGATTCTTTACACGGTGGGTGCCTTTCTGGCATTTATAATCTTCGCAGGTTTTATTTTCTGGTGGTGCGAACGCAAGGTCATGCAACAAGACGGGGTGTTCAAAAATGGACTTGAAAATGGAATGTGGCTTGCCTACGCAACGGCAACCACCATTGGATTTGGAGATATCACACCCAAGAGCCTTTTGGGTCGCCTGGCCACGGTACCTATCAGCCTGATCGGGTTTATCGTCATTGGCTCCATTTCCGGTGTGGTTGCCTCCCTCATGACCATGGAGCAACTCCAAGCCAACATCAACGGACTCCCAGACTTGAGTGGAAAAAAAGTAGCCATCAAGGAGGGAACCGCAATGGAAAACCGTATCAGGGAGTATGGAGTGATCCACAGCTTTACCGTGATACCTGTATCAGACGGTCCAACTGCATATGAATATTTGGAAGCACAATCCGTTGACGCATACATCAACGATGCTCCCGGATTATTATTTTATTCCAACGGGGAAGGAAGAGGGAAGGTGAGCGTGGTGGGCAGACTCTTTGAAAACCAGTTCTACTGCATTGCGACACCCCAGAAAAGCAGTCTTCTCGAGGAAATCAAACAAACACAGCTGGAGTTAAGGGAGATAGGTTTCCTTGAAAAACTCAAGCTTCGCTACGGTATTTGAAACGATCACCCTTCCTCTTCTTGTCACCTCCACGATTCTGTTTGATCCAGAAGACTGATTACAGGGTTGAAAATTCGCTTAGAAGAATGATGAAGGCGAGAAGAACAGACACATGCTCACCGATGATATTCTGCAGGATTCTGGCCAAAAAAGATCTGGAGCTGACCGTAAAGCTCGGGACGATGCTTGCTTAATTGGCGTGGTTTTTCAAAGAAACATTCGGAGGCAACAGCAAAAAATTCAGCAGGGTGCGTAGCACCATACGCGTCCATGACGGTCTTACGCCCCTGATCCACCCGATCCTGCAAACGTTCGTATTCGGTCTTAAAAACTGTCTGCCATGCAGCATACCGGGCCCGGGAACGCAGGATCGGAACACCGTTGGCAAGCCCATCCTCCTGATCCAGTTGGTGTGCAAATTCATGGATCACGACATTCCTGCCATCACGCATATTGCTTGCCCCTCGATGAGTGGATTCCCATGATAGGGAAACAAGTCCCTGTTCCCAGGACTGCCCCAACACGGTGTGTTCGTGGAGCGTGATCACGCCACCGGGTGAACGACTTTCTGAAGGAGCCCGATAGGAACGCGGGTACATGAGGATAGACCTTAGCTTGCTGTAATCACGTTGCTGGTTTCCAATCAACAAAAGGCAAGCCTGCGCAGCAACCAGAACGCGTATCTCATCATCCAGCTGGAATCCCTCACAGGCTTCAAAATGCATCCTTGCCAGGAAAACCTGCATCTTCTGCTTCAAGGCCTCCTGAAGATCTTCGGGGAGATGATTGAAAAGCTCAAATCTGGCTTGAAGGATTTCAAGATGAGAGGACGGGAAGGGTCTTGAAAGGATTTTTTTGATCCGGCGTCTTTTAAAAAAATCAAACATGATTCAATGCTACGTAAAGCGATGATTCTTTGGCATGTCTCGCAAGTTTACAGGATCAGTCCCACAGGAAATGAAGTTCATCCTCGTGATCCCTCCCCTCCCGCCAAGAGGATCCCTCCCCGCGCTCCAGTTGCCGCTCCAGGACATGCCGGCGCATGGAAATAAATTGGATCATCTCCTGGACCGTATGATCAAAAGCCTCAAGGGAATGATGCCCCTTACCACGATTGGCAGCGACATAGGGACGCAGACGGGCGTAAAACAGAGCAACGCGCTGAAGGATTACGGTTTCATTCCAAGCCCCTTCCAGGAGCTGTTTTGCAACCTTGCGATAGGTCGATTCTCCGCTTTCAGTCAACAGCAACGCACGCCCCAGGACACCCCCCTGAGGTCGGAAAAGGCTATGTTCCAGCCCCTCGAAGACCTGATCTGCGCCATGAGGCATGAAGTGAAATTTCCTTGTGACGGGATGACTGTAGATACGATAATTGTTGACCTGGGTATAGCCGTCCCAATGGTTCATGAACTGCTCGAGTGCCAGAAAACGGCTGAAGTCATCAAAAGACACCCGATGCGTGAGTTCCTGCCACGGGTCCTCGTCATTGGCATCTTCAATGGCACGAGCAAGATCGCGGAGGTCCTTCCTGTCACCCTTGTCCTGGTTGGTATCCAGATCAAGATGCCGCCATTCCATGACATCTCCCGGTCCTTCGTATAAATTGCCGGAAGCATTGCCAAACCATCCCTTGAGGTAATCCTTGGTCACGGCTTCAACCTGAATGTAGAGGCCGTAAGGAATATCGTTGACCGATACCATGGCGTGGGCAACGCGCGGTGCGGCAATCCCCGCATCGCGAAAAACCGAGTAGGCAACAGCCTCCCTCATATAGGAGGGGTCCTGCACGCCGTTGTTCAGCACAATACGCCGGAGCCCATGAAACCGCTGCCCGGGAACAAAGCCGTTGAACTTGATGGTAAAAGCTGCTTTGGATTCCCCATCAAGCATTCGAAAACTTCCCCATCCTCCTTTGAGTCGAATCCCCACTTCTGCATAAATATCCGAACCTTCTCTGAAAGTCCCCCTCACATATTGCTTGGGATTTTCGTGAAGCTGCTGAATGGATGCATCGGAAAGTTCCAGTTCGTAAACCCGCACTTTGCCTGGTTCAAAGAACGTATTCCCATGGGTGGGGCGCATGTTGCTCCGCCTCGCATCCAACACCATTTCGGGAGCATGACGCTGAAGCGTTGGGAGTATCCCGGACACCGCCCGACTTGCCATGGAATCTGGTGCAACATGCGTGATGACATTTGCCAGGAGTTCGGCGGCCTCGTGATGCTGCTCACTGCTGAGGGTCAATATGCGCTGGACAGCATGAGTAGCCATCTCATCGCGACTCGCCCGGTCCTCCCTCGTATCTTCTTCCTCATGACGCCCCCGTTCCACCCATTGATGGTATGGCTGTGCATCCATATCATGATCTTCCTCTTTTTCGTGATGCAGGAGAAACCGTGCCATCTCCCAGGCCTCCCGATCCACCTGACGCAAACTAGGTAAGCGTCTTGCGAAAAGAAAACCTTTGTGGGCCGCTTCAAGTCCCCGCGTCAACACGGTGGAGAACGTTTCATCGCCTGGGGAAAGAGGATGCAGCTCGTCGAGAGTCTTTCCGGGTAGGATTCCCTCTAATGCGTGCAATGCATCGGGGCCTTTTTCCTCAAAGGCACGCATCATGACGCTGCGTGCCTGCTCGAGCAAATTGAGCTGGACCAGATTCCTGAGATGCCATGCTGTGGCCCCGTGATCGCCACGGGAATGAAAATGTTCGTTCACCTGCTGCTGGATCTCCCCCGGAGTCCTGCTGCGAATGGCATCCACCGAAAGATCCCATGCCTCCAGGCATTCTGTCGCGGCGTCTCGCACATCGGGATGCACCTTCCCGATGGTGAGACTGGCTACAATACGTGCAGCCAGATAACCAGCTCCTGCCTCTGCAAGGCGTTGGGCACCTTCAAATGCCTGAAACTGTCGATCAGGGTTCGCATGCATGCCTGATAAATCCGGAAGTGCTTGCCTCGACTCATCGAAGGATACGGTTACAGGATCAAGATCCTGACTGCACAACTTGAAAGTCATGTATTGGAAAACCACCAAGCACAAGGTGCTGATACAGATAACCTTTTTCATTCGTTCCCTTGACAATATGGGGTCTGAGCATCGCCAGACCTGATCACATCAGCAAGTCAAATCGCTGATAAGCACCGCAATGGAGGTCATGCAAGCCATCGGATCAAAACCAGTGTAATGGCACACATGGCGTTGACCCCTCCTTGAAATATTGTAACATGGGAAAACTTGGATGCTGCCGCCCATTGAAAATACATGGATGGCGGATTTTCAACCTCCATGAACAGGCACAGGCAGAAGCAAAAATCACGGGGACAGCATGAAAGAACTCAAAAGACTCATTCAGCAAGTTGGCTGGCCAGGCAAACCACTGCCCAAGCTGGCATATCTCACCTTGGCGTTCACACTGCCAGCTCTGGGCCTGTCAGCCAATACCGAGGATCCCCTCAATGCCACCCGCGTGCGTATGTTGGCGAAGTTTGATGCCAATCAAGATGGAAAGCTCGATGCACCCGAGCGGGAGACCATGCGTCTCACCACAAAAAAGGAACGCATGTCCTCACGTCGGCGTCGTGGTGGCGGTTCATTCAAGATTCCTGCTTCATTCCTGGCAAAGCACGATAAGGATAAGGACGGTGAAATGAGCCCATCGGAATGGGGATCAGCCGAGAAGAAGGAGAAAGAGATACTCGTGCGTGACTACGATGCCGATGGAGATGAAAAACTGAATACGCAAGAAAAAAAGTTACTCATGAAGGCCGTTTCAAAGGGAGCGATCAAAGGGATTCCTGCACACTATGCACGTCAACTTGCAAATGATGGGCGCAACAAGGCAAGGCGAGGTGAAAAACGTGTTCCGGAACACCTCGTCAAGTCCAATCACTGGCTTAGCTTTGATCGCGATGAAGATGGTTTGGCATCCAGAGAAGAACTCGAAGCGATACGCGGTGAAATGCGCCATCCATGACAACTGGCTTGACCAAATATCCCCGTTCACAACCATCTGAATAGGCTCATGACTTCCAGACACTTCTACCCACTTATTTGCGCAATATCTTTCGTATTCCCCCTTATCACGAACACCAGCCCATGTCACGCCGCGGGTCCTTCACTGATGATCAGCGAATTCATGAGTGCCAATGATTCCGGACTCAAGGATGAGGATGGCGAATACTCCGACTGGATTGAACTTCATAATCCCGGCCCTGAAAGCATCGAACTCGGTGAATACGCATTGACCGACGAGGTCGACAAGCCTTTCAAATGGAAAATACCTGAACTCTCTCTTGAACCAAAAGCCTACCTTCTGATCTTTGCCTCAGGGCAAAACAGGCGTGAATCCGAACAGACGCTTCACACTAATTTCAAGCTTGATATCGGGGGCGAATATCTTGCCCTGACAAGGACCACAGAGCCGTTGACCGTGATGCATGCCTATGCTCCGCGCTATCCGAAGCAGAAAAAGGATGTCAGTTATGGTGTTGCCGCGTCGTGGACCATCGATCAACCATTTGGGGAATCTGAACAATTCTTAGAGCACTCCACGCCTGGTGAAAAAAATGCTCAGCCTCTTCGAGGAAACGTGAAATCCGTCAGGCTGAGTCACAAACGGGGTTTTTATCAGGAGGCCTTTCGACTGGTTCTCACCAGTTCAACCGAGGATGCTGACATTCGATTTACAACCGATGGGTCCCTCCCCAATCAACAAGCAAGCACCCCTTACACCCAACCCATTGCCATCTCCAAAACAACCATTCTAAGGATGGCAGCCTTCAAGGAGGGACACCGTCCTTCCAAGACCAAGACACACTCTTATTTTTTCGCAAAAGACATTATTAGGCAATCGCCCGATGGACTGCCCCCTGAAGGATTTCCTTACACCTGGGGGCAGAACCAGGTGGATTACGGCATGGACCCTGATGTGGTGAATGATCCCAGATATGCTGATGCAATCATCCCGGGCCTTTTGTCACTCCCGAGCTTCTCGCTGGTGACCGACATGGACTCCATGTTCGGGGAAGAAAACGGTATTTATTCAAACCCGGGGGAACAAGGCAGGGCGTGGGAACGTGCCGCATCGCTGGAGATGATGGATCCCAGCGGTGAGCAAAAAGGTTTCCAGGTCGACTGTGGTTTTCGCGTGCGGGGAGGGTTCAGTCGGATGCCTCTCAACCCCAAGCACGCCCTGCGCATCTTTTTTCGTGACGTCTACGGGCCATCCAAACTCAAATATCCACTTTTTGGAAAAAAGGGTGCCAAGGCCTTTGACAACATCGACCTGCGGACGTTTCAAAACTACTCCTGGAGTTTCCAACAGGATCCGCGCGCCCTGTTTTTCCGAGATCAACTGAGTCGAGATCTTCACTCGGCCATGGGACAACCCGCCTCGAGGGGCGAATTCATCCACTTGTACATCAACGGGCATTATTGGGGACTCTACAACACCTGCGAACGCATTGAGGCCTCCTATGGAGCCAGCTATCTGGACGGGAAAAAATCTGATTACGACGCCGTGAAAGTCGACTCTGGTTTCACAACCCGCAGAAGCAGCTACACCGTCATTGCCACCGATGGCAACCTGGATGCCTGGAACCGCCTGTATGACAAGGCTGCAGCTGGCCTGGAAAACAACGCGCCATACTTTGCTCTTCAGGGAAGAAACCCTGATGGAACACCCAACTCTCAATTTGAGACGTTGTTGGATGTCGATAACCTCATCAGCTACATGCTGGTCATTTTCTGGGGTGGCAACCTCGATGCGCCTATCACTAAATTTGGGGGTAATCGCGGCCCTAATAACTGGCATGGTATACGTAACCGGAATGGAAAACATGGTTTCCAGTTTTTTGTCTGGGATGCAGAACATACATTACTTGATGTGCACGAAGACAGAACCGGTCCATTTAATACCGGGGCTTCAGTGGCATACAGCAGTCCGCAATGGCTTTGGCAGCAATGTCTTGAAAACGCTGAGTTTCGATTGCGCGTTGCGGACCACGTTTATGCGCATTTCAATCAGGATGGCGTTTTGAGTGAAGCGTCCCTCAGGGAAAGCATTCTGCGACGCGCACTGGAAATTGAAACAGCTGTTGTCGCAGAATCTGCGCGCTGGGGAGATGTGCCTCATGGTTTTCAAGCCGGCCCGCCCAGACGTGTGGATGACGCCGGCAACACACTCAAGGGCCCCTTGAACAGGGATGACGACTGGAGGAAGGAACTCAAAAGAATTCTTGAGGATTATCTACCCACAAGAAATCAGGTTGTTCTGGCTCAGTTATATCCGCATGGGGTGGTCTCGGACCTCACACCGCCCCGTATCCAACGGTCTGGAAGCCTCATCGAGATGAAATCCTCTCCAGGTGAAACCATTTTTTTCACCACGGATGGATCGGATCCACGTGCGGTCGGAGGGCAGGTATCCCCGGAGGCCTTGGAGTATCATGCTCCCATGCGTCCCGAGCGACATAAGCATGTCATCAAGGTACGTTCTCGGATTCAAGATGAATGGAGTCCATTGACGGAGACCAAGAGGTAAAAAGGTGCAAGGATGCCCCTGCAAGATTCTCGTAAGTTCAAAAAACACAAGTGCTGCACGGGTGTCCCTACGCACCACCCGTGATGGACCATGGCCCGCATAAGCCGCTGACTCTGACACTTTCAATGGGCAAGTCGCCTGTTATAACGTATTGCACCAAGCGGCACCATGGATTCGTGAGGAGCAAATCACGATGGAGTTCTCAATAATGGTATCCCCGTATCCAGAGGCTCCATCACACGCCAAGGCCTGACTTCTGGCAACCCACTTGTATGTGCCCCATAAACCGACAAGCAATCCGGCTTTAATCATAACTGCCATTGGACTCGCTTTGCCGCGGGTAGTTGGGGGATCCTTTCGGTGGTTTTACCATAGCAGTAGGGTTTGCTTGCCCTGCAAACTCCAGCTACAGGCAACCTGCCACAGGACTAGTCACTGAGACCTTGTTCCATCCCCACAGCGGATACGACATCAGCT
This sequence comes from Verrucomicrobiia bacterium, assembly GCA_014239995.1. Lineage (GTDB taxonomy): Bacteria > Verrucomicrobiota > Verrucomicrobiia > Limisphaerales > AAA164-E04 > AAA164-E04. The sequence goes on along the minus strand of JAAZXX010000113.1, from coordinate 362 downwards.
CTGGTAAGGGCCTTGGATGCTGGCTGAACCTCCACGGCGCATACCTTGTATTCGGCTGTTCCTGTGACACTGTCTCCGGCATCGTTGGTCAGGTCGTTGGCACGGGCTTGTGCAAAATGAAAAGGCATCCATACGCAACCCCTGCGCACATCCCTCGTCACGTGGGCCTCCACTGTAAGTTGCCCTCGCCTTGAAGATACGATCACCGCATCTCCTGGATAGATCTAATACTTTATTTTATTTTTTTCTTTCCTGGAGTCATAGCGTTAGCATTTTATGGATATGAGTATGCTGCATTAGCATGGAAAATAAAAGAAACTAGTTGGAGTAGTCCTGCTCAAATTCAAATTTATATGGCAAAA
>JAAZXX010000112.1:2838-9048 GCA_014239995.1 Verrucomicrobiia bacterium | reverse complement strand
TCATGGTCTTGATGATACTGTGTTTCAGGTTACCTCCGGCTGCATCCTTGACGGAATGGATGCGCGCTTTCCCGTCGAATGCCTCCCGTTCCAGGATGGCGCGTAGTGAGCGGAACTGGAGCTTGGCCATGTCCGGTGCCAGTGCAAGAATGTGGCCCTCGGAATCTTTGGCAAAGAGATTAGGGTCGATCTGTATCCAGAGGTAGTCCAGGGCGTCGGGGCTGTTATTGAAATAATGGATGGTTTCCGATCCGACGATGCGTTGTTGCTGGTCATCCAGTTCCACCTCGATGTCGTAATTGGCTCGTTGCTGCCAATAGCCCTCGCCCGGTGTTCCAGAGGCGGTTCGGTAACCATTGGGCGTTGGCAGGATTTCCTCCAGTTGTCGGAACTTAGGCTCGCCAAGCTCAGCCCTTAAGTTGGGAAGGGAGAGAAAAAAAAGCAGCAGCATGGTCACGGGAAGGACGAGGTTTCCCGGCGATTGGCGCCCCTCTGTCTGATGGCAACGGTGAAAACACTTCATGATCTTGAAAGACTAAGCATAAAGCCATTTGGTGGCAACATCATCCTTCCGCAACTTGGTGTCCGTATCGTCCTTACCGCCATCCATCAGGTCAATGTTCAAGGAGGCATTCAACAAAGCGGGATTCCCCGGGGGAAATTGCTCAGTGAGATTTTGTTTGAGGGATCCAGAACCATGGAGTTCTGCGTGATCCATTCCCTGACAAGTCGAGGTTTGAATTTGGGTTGAATTTTGACCTTCGCCGTTGCTTCAGGATACACTTTGGTCGCTTGATCACCCGTCTTGAAAACACCATCGTTGTTGATGCATTTCAGGACCCACCCCAAGTGGTTTCGGTTGACTTGAAACTGGATGGGATCGCCTGCAATCGACAAGGGTAGAAGCTCATTCGACATACGGCTAAGCTCCTGGTTGGCGATGGCGGCCGGATGGCCCGTTTGAGGATTCTTCCAAGCATGGATCACCGTGACGTTTCCGGATGCTTTCAGATTCTCAAAAGCATCTGAACCCATGGCCTTGATATGTCTGGAATGCAGGAGAATTTGACTTCCATGACTAGCGGCTTTGGAAAGTTCGAAAAGGAAAAACCGGGTGAACGTCATGTCTCCGGCAAGCATGATGCAGGGATAACGACTCATGGTGGCGCCCGTGACGGTGTTGAGCATGACATCGCAGAATTCACCATGGGGTGTCGGGTTGAGATTGTTGCCTCTGGGTTCCCGTCATGGCCAGGGTACGTCAATCTGGAAGGTGTCTCGTAGAGTTGTTTCTCGAGCAGATCATTAATTTCCTGGTCTCCTCTGGTTTTTGGGAGGATCCCGCATCCAGACCGGTTGTGATGTTTCCCCTCTTTGCGAAGGGGGTCCCTGGAGGTGACACTTGGGCCGAACCACGGGCTTACCTGTATGGACCATGGTTCGAAGGTCTGAAGTGTCGCTTGCGGGTGGCTGGTCCGGAGGCACATGGAAGCCGTAACTTCGGATGGCCTGGAGTAGATTCAAACCCTTAGTTTTTGCTGGAGTGTTTCTCCGACGAGCGATGGATTGGCTTTTCCGCGACTAAGCTTCATGACTTGCCCCTTGAGGAAGTTGAGTGCGGCCTGCTTGCCGTTGCGATAGTCATTCGCAGGTCCTGGATTTGCTTCGATGGCCTGGTCGCAAAACTGCTCGATGGCACTTGTATCCGATACCTGGACCAGGCCCTTTTCCTCGACGATCACTGAAGGAGCCTTTCCTGATTCGAACATTTCGTTGAAGACGGTTTGTGCCATTTTGTTACTGATTTTCCCCGACTTCACCAGTTCGATCAGATCAAGCAGTGATGCCGGTCCAAACTTGAGGTCCTGCAGGGTGGATTCGCTTTCGACCAGCTTGGCCTGCATGTTGTTGATGACCCAGTTTGCAATGGTCTTGGGTTCCTTGGCTTTTCCGGCGACCTGCTCGAAATAGTCACCCAATGCCACGTCGTTCATGAAGATCTCCGCATCGCCATCTGGTAGCTGATACTGTTCAATGAAGCGATGTTTGCGTGCGAGGGGCAATTCGACCACGCCCTTGCGCACATCCTCAAACCAGGCTTCTGAGGGATGGAATGGCATCAAATCCGGGTCTGGAAAGTAACGGTAGTCATGGGCATCCTCCTTGCTCCGCATACTTTCGGTGATCCCTGCGACATCGTCCCAGCGTCTGGTTTCCTGGGGAATACGCTCGCCTTTTGTCAATGCCTCAATCTGTCTGGGTATCTCGTATTGCAGGGCACGTCGCACCCCACTGAAACTGTTCATGTTTTTAATCTCAACCTTGGCACCCAGCCCTGAGCTTCCCTTTGGACGGATGCTGATGTTGACATCACAGCGCACCATGCCTTTTTCCATGTCACAGTCACTGATGCCGGCGTAGGTCAGGATGTCTTTCAGCGCGTTCAGGTAGGCATGGGCCATTGGCGCACTTGTAATATCTGGTTCTGAAACGATTTCCAGTAACGGGATTCCTCCACGATTGAAATCAACCCCACTCTGACGGTCATAGTGGAAACTTTTTCCAACATCCTCCTCAAGGTGAGCCCGTGTAATGTGGACGCGTTCGATTTTATCATTCAGCTCGAAATCCACGTGACCTCCCAGCGTGGATGGAAGGGCCAGTTGTGTGATCTGGTAATTCTTGGCGACATCAGGATAAAAATAGTTCTTGCGGTCAAAGCGAGCATGACCCGGGAGCTCGCTGTTGAGCAGATAGCCTGTTAAAATGGTCAGGCGCATGGCCTTTTCGTTTGCCACTGGAAGCACGCCAGGCATGCCCAGACAGACCGGACAGACATGCGTATTGGGCTCCGCACCGTATTGATTGGCGCAGGCACACCACATCTTGGATTTGGTCTTCAGTTGGACGTGGGTTTCAAGGCCGATGATGGGTTCGTATTCCATTTTCTGAATGCGGGTCGAGTTTGAATCCTCAGGACTTATCTTTGGGCATGAAAGGCTGCAGCTTTCGTCTCAGGTGTCCATTGTTGGCAATCATTGCGTAGCGATACTCCTTGTCGATGGCTTGATGGTAGAAATCTCCTCCGGCCCTTTCCAGAATAAACCCGCCTGCGACAATGTCCCAGATGCGTACTCCTTTTTCCATGAAGGCGTCGATGCGTCCATCCGCAATCCATGCCAGGGAAAGGGCTGCCGCACCCATGATTCGAACCTTTCGCACCTTGTAAACCAGATGATTGAATGCTGGCAACATTTCATCCAGAGCGTTTTTTGTTTTTGAAAACCCGATCGCCAGGATGGATTCTTCCAGTCTGCGATGTTTGCTCGGTTGGATCAACCGGCCGTTCATCCTTGCTGCTTTCTGACTCACCGCAGTCCACATTTCATCCAAAAAAGGGTCATAGACCAATCCAACCAAGGTTTCATGCCTTTTGGTTCCTCTTGTGGATTGTCGCATGGATTGGAGCGCGATGCTGACACATGCATGTGGGAAGCCATGCGCAAAGTTAACGGTTCCGTCGATGGGATCCACGATCCAACGGACGGATTCGGTGACATCCCCAGTAAAGCCCTCTTCTCCCAAGATTGGAATCGAAGGATCGAAATGTTTCAGCACTTTTTCAATGACCTTTTGACAACGAATATCGAGTTCTAACTTGATATCATGCTGTGACTCTTCGTTTCGTTTCTTGGGTTTCCGGAGATTTCGGCTCATCAGCTTGCCAGCTTCCCTGGCTGCTTCCTGGGCACACGCAAGTGCACCGTTGAGCCGGCGTTGATCCAATGCTTGTTCCATTTCGGTTTTGCTGTTTGTTTCTGGCAGGTGACTTGACCTTTGTAAGACGCAACCTGAGACCGTCGATTAACAGGGGTGCTTCCTCTCAAATCAAGACTTAAGGAAGATTATTGTAGAAACCATCGGGAACTCATAGAAAACGCACATCTCACGGGATATTTCGAAGCTAGACATGAATGCAAAAACCCTCGACGAGACTTGGGTCAAATGCTAATGATGCTTACGCTTTATTTGCTTATTTAACCTTTAATATTAATCTTAGAGTATTACGTATGAAGTTAATTACGAATGTGTTCGCTATGCTGGTTCTTGCCACGATGGTTGTTCAGTCTGCGACCAAGGAAGACTTGCAGGATCAGAAAAAACGTTTTGGTTACGGTTTGGGATCCAATTACGGTAAGTTGCTAAAAGAGAATAACCTGGATATCGATTTGGAGATGTTTCTGCAGGGGATGAAGGATTATATTAAGGACGAATCCCTCATGAGCGACTCGGAAATTGCCGCAACCACCCAGGAAGTCAACAATGTGGTGCGTGAGCAGCGCAAGGTGGAGCAGGAGCGTTTGGCTGCCGAAAACATTGAAAAAGGCAAGGTTTTCCTGCAGGAAAACATGTCCAAGGAGGGTGTCAAGACCCTTTCCAGCGGTTTACAATACAAGGTGGTGCATGAGGGTTCGGGTGACATACCCAACGCTTCCGACAAGGTACGGGTGCATTACAGGGGGCAGCTCTTGGACGGGAAAGAATTTGACAGTTCCTACACTCGAGGAAAGCCGGCGAGTTTCACCGTGACGGGTGTTATTCGGGGCTGGACCGAGGCTTTGCAACTCATGAAAGTTGGCTCAAAGTGGCAACTTTTCATTCCTGCTGATTTGGCTTATGGCGAAAAGGGGAATCGTGGTATCCCTCCCAACTCGACGTTGATTTTTGACGTCGAACTGCTGGGTATTGATCAGCCAGCTAAACCTAAAAATACGACTGCTCCCATCACCAGTGACATTATCAAAGTCCCTTCTGCTGCTGAGCTCAAGAAAGGGGCTCAAATAGAGGTGATCAAGAAAGAAGAAGTCGAGGCTTACCTGGAGAAGGAAAAAGAAAGCACCGATAAATCCGAGAAGAAGTAATTTCCGACCCTGATACGACCGCATTCTCATCAACGGCTGTGCATAATGCACAGCCGTTATTTTTTGCATGTCACAGGTCTAATGCAAGAGCTTGGATTGTGTCTTATCACGACCTTTGAGCTTATATTGGAAAGGGCCGCCTTTTCTACCGCACAATAGAAAAGACGACCCATGGAACTGAGCATATTGAGAACCCAACGAAACAGAGTCACATTGGTCAACATATACTTTGACCAGCAGGCTGCAATGGTGCTCAAAAAAAAATAAAATATCGGTTTTCAAATAAAAGTTAGACTAGGCTAACTTTTATACTTGATTTGCCACTGTTGTGTTCTAACCTGATTGAATAAGGCCTTCACCTAGCATCAACTATTTGGATTTACATGACATCTGACCCCAATATCGAGGCCGTTCGATCCTCCTCAGGCCCTCTCTCCATGCGCTGGACCCAAGGGCTTTCAGATGCCGAAATTCCCCTGGAAATTCACGATTTGACGGTTGCTTATCACCACAAGCCAGTTTTGTATGGCGTTGATCTTGCTATACCCCCGGGTAAGCTAATAGGTGTGATTGGGCCCAATGGGGCAGGCAAATCCACATTGATTAAATCCATCATGGGCCTCCTGCCGACCGACAGCGGTTGGGTTCGTCTTTTCGGTAAACCCAACAAAAAAAATCTTGGTCGTGTGGGTTATGTGCCGCAAAGAGAGTCGGTTGATTGGGATTTCCCGGTCAACGTCATGGATGTTGTCATGATGGGAAGATATGGAAAACTGGGACTTTTCAGGCGTCCTGGTAAAAAGGATCGGTCCATTGCTGCTGCTTGTCTGGAAAAGGTGCACATGATGCCCTTTGCCGACCGACAGATTGCAAATCTCAGTGGTGGCCAACAGCAGCGTGTCTTTCTTGCACGCGCACTGGCGCAGGAGAGTGACCTCTACTTGATGGACGAACCTTTTGCGGGTGTGGATGCGGCTACGGAATCCTCGATCATCGATTTACTTCATACGCTTCGTAAGGAAGGAAAAACCATTCTTGTTGTTCACCATGACCTTCCAACGGCACGCAACTATTTTGACATGCTTATTCTTTTGAACATGCGCGTGGTAGATTTCGGTCCTACCAAGGAAGTGTTCACATATGAAAAACTCCAGAAAACCTATGGCGGCCGCTTGACCATTCTTTCGGAGGTAGCCGACGCGGTCAGACAAACCAAAGCGTAAGATTTTTGAATATGCACCTTTCGCGCTATACCCTTCTGGCCTGCGTGTCACTTTTTTGGGTTGAG